>CALALP010000014.1 GCA_937925515.1 uncultured Lachnoanaerobaculum sp.
ATTAAGGTAGGGAAAGATGTTATAATTGAAAGTCTTGATTTTATTGATAAAAAAGCTAAAACAACAAAAGGTAAAAGCAAAAAAGGACTAGAACATAATAATATGCTACACAGTTTAGCATATTCTAAATTTAGCGATATAATAGATAATATATGTTTTAAAAACAGAGTAACATTGATTAAAGTAAATCCTGCATATACAAGTAAGATTGGCAAAGAAAAATATACAAATAGTATGAAATTAAATATACATAATGCAGCTAGTTATGTTATAGCTAGACGAGGTATGGGATTAGCTAGTTAATTAAAAAACTATCCTTATATAACGATATTATACGCAAGACAGTATAGTCGCTCCCTGTAAGGAATAAAATGCGAGAGGTGGTGTTGTATTAGTGAGATAATATCAAGGTTGAAACACCAATACCTCTCGGGATAACCGTAAGTCCTTGAAAATTATATATTTTCTAAAATTAATCTTTTAAAATTATGAAAGTCAAATTTGGTACTTTTATATATTTTAAAAGTTACGGTGAACAGGTTGGAGTTAATCTAACAAATCCAATATTATATGGTTTGTTAGCTTTAATAATTTAAATAACTTACTATATTGATACAACCTATACTCTAGTATAGCAGCTTCCTCTTACTCAAACACCTATTAATATGATATGATTTAGAAAAATAGAAATTTCCCTATTTAGGGGATATTGGTTAAGAGGAGATAATATGCGTACTTCTGATATATTTAAGAAAAAGAAAGTATTTTCATTTGAGATATTTCCACCTAAAAGGACAGACTCTTTAAATACAATTTATGAAACAGTGGATAAGCTTAAGGGATTAAAGCCTGATTTTATAAGTGTTACTTATGGTGCAGGAGGGAGTCAAACAAGTAAAAATACCTTAGAAATTGCCTCAGCTATAAAAAATAATTATCATGTTGAGAGTGTTGCTCATTTGCCTTGTATCAATCTTACAAAAGATGATGTGATTGGGATACTGGGGGAATTTAAGGAAAAAGGAATTGAAAATATACTTGCACTTCGTGGAGATGTAAACCCTGATTTTACACCTAAAGATGATTTTAAATATGCAAGTGATTTAATTGCTTTTATCAAAGAGCATGGGGATTTTAGTATAAGTGCCGCTTGTTATCCTGAGGTGCATTTTGAGAGTAAAAATGCAGTGGAAGATATAAGAAACTTGAAAAAGAAAGTAGATGCAGGAGCAAATCATTTAGTTTCGCAGCTTTTTTTTGACAATGACCATTTTTATAGATTTCTTGAAAGAGCCGATATTATGGGGATAGATGTACCTATTGAGGCAGGTATTATGCCGGTTGTAAATAAAAAACAGATAGAAAGAATGGTAAGTCTTTGTAAAGTAGATCTTCCAAGAAAATTCTTAAATATAATGGAGAAATTTGAATATAACCCTGAGGCTATGCGTGATGCAGGTATTGCTTATGCAGTTGACCAAATAGTTGATTTGGTTGCGAGTGGAGTTGACGGAATACATTTGTATACTATGAATAATCCATATATTGCAGAGAGAATACACCAAGCTGTGCATACACTTTTAGATTGATTTTAGTAAAAAGTGAAACTTTTGTGAATAGTTAAGTGAAATGTCGCCTTTTTAGAAAAAAGATGATACAATAATCAAAATTAAAGAACTATTTAGGAGGTTACAGTAGGTTATATTGAAAAAACTATTATTAGCACTTGGTTTATCAGTGGTTGTTTTGGGAGCTGTTTCTTGTTCTAAAAAAACTACCGAAACTAACAATGAAACTAAAGCAAATGTTACAGAAAGTGTAAAGGGAGATAATATGGGAGCAGTTACTAATATTACAGCCAAAGAGGCAAAAGAGATTATGGACTCACAAACAGGCTATATAATACTAGATGTTCGTAGTGAAGAAGAATATAAGGAGGGACATGTTCCTTATGCTAAATCACTTCCTTTAGATGTACTTGAAAGTAAAGCTGCAGAGGAGTTACCTGAAAAAGATCAACAGATTTTAGTATATTGTAGGAGTGGAAATAGAAGTACAAAGGCAGCAGGTATCCTTGAAAAATTGGGCTACACCAATATCAAAAATTTCGGTGGTATAAAAGACTGGACATATGATATTGAAAAGTAATGTTTATAGATAGTATTTAAATATGGGGCTGTTGAAAAATAGATTTCAAAATATAAAGGAGCCTGTGAAATTTTTTCTGTAAATTTGCCTTCTATGGTATAAAATTTACTTG
>CALALP010000015.1 GCA_937925515.1 uncultured Lachnoanaerobaculum sp.
GGGGGACAAATCACACATAATATAATAATGAATAAATATATCTTTTATTTTCCAATAGAGAATAACAAAGATAATACTCTATTCATAAAAATCAGTTTTGAGACACCTCTAAAATAGATAATCTATATTTTTTCACTGTAACTTAATTTAAAACTCATAACTACGAACTTTATCAAGTAATACTTCTCTAACATTATAATATGGCTCTTTCATTACTTCCATAAGTAATTTATCTAATATTTTTTTAATTTTAGGGCCTTTTTCAACTCCTGCTTTAAGTAAGTCATTTCCGTCTATATTTAAATCTTTTAATCTATATGGCTCACAATTTAAAATTATTTCTTCTTTTAAATTTTTTGCTGTTAAAACATTTTCACTATAAAAACCTGCCTCTTTAAGTAAAATGAGTTCATCAAAACATTCCTCGCCAATCTCATTTAACCAAATCTTAACTTCAAGTCTTGACTTTGGAAAATCTTTTCTTAGATACTCAACAAGTGTTTTAACTCTATTTATTGTAAAGTTATCACAACGAAGTTCCTTTAAAATGTTTCCTGCTGCCTTTGAATCTATATTCCTCATAAATACTGCAAATCTTATATGTTTTTTACTTGGCAACTTACTTGCTTTTTCAAGTTCCTTACAGTCATTTTTATCTATAAGTGCAAAATCATTTGAAATATATTTATAGATTCCTAAATCATAAACCTTAACTACTCTTTGTGGAAAGTTAGAACATAATATTTTAGTAAGTTCATCAAAAATTCTCTCTTTACTTATAAGTTCCAACCTATTACCAAGTTTCATTGCTGAATTATAGGTTTTTTCCTCTATCTCAAAATCAAGTTGTGAGGCAAATCTAACAGCCCTTAAAATCCTTAATGCGTCTTCATTAAACCTTTCATCAGAATTTCCAACACAAGCAATTTTTTTACTTTCCAAATCACTTATGCCGTTAAACTTATCTATAATACCTGTTTTATCAGAGTATGCCATAGCATTTATAGTAAAATCTCTTCGCCTTAAATCTTCATATAAATTTGAGGTAAATTCTACCTTATCAGGGTGTCTGCCGTCAGTATATTTTCCGTCAAGCCTATAAGTCGTAACCTCAAAGCTTTCTTTTTGCAGCATTACTGTTACAGTACCATGCTTAATTCCTGTAGCAAGTGTTTTCTTAAAGATTCTTATAATATCACTTGGTAGTGCATCAGTGGTTATGTCCCAATCTTTAGGCTTTTTTAAAAGAATAGTATCTCTTACACAGCCACCCACTGCAAATGCCTCAAAGCCTTTTTTTTCAAGTTCATCTATGATGTACTTTACATTTTCCGGTAATTCTATTTTAAGGTCCGTTAGGTTCATTGACATAAGGTTTTTCTGTTGCTCCTGTTACTTTATATTTTACTTCATTTTCTATACTTAAAGGATGACAATAATCTTGTACTACCTCAAGATACAATTCTTTTTTCTCTCCTGCAAAAAGAGTTGGTATAAACCAAGTTACATGCTCTTTTTCTGATATAACACCATAATCTCCAAGCTCATCTGATGAACTATAATTTGTAAATCTTGGTATAAAATCTCGTATCCATATACCATTTATATCTTTATCTCCTACATTTTCAACATAAATATTATATCTTAGAGTTTCGCCACCCTCTCCAAGCTTACTTTCATCTTCAAGCACATAATTTAATACAATATCCTTGGAAATGTCATTATGCTTTACTTGTGATACTGTATTTTTAGGTGTTACTATTTCTCCACTACTAGAATCCGGAGTCTTATCTTTCTTATCTTTCTTATCTTTCTTTTTTTCCGGTTTTGTTTCCGGATTAGTTTCTTTTCTACTTTCTGATTCGGTTGGTTTAGTTGGAAATGTTGACTCAGTTGGAAATGTTGACTCACTTGGTTTATTATCTTCTTTCTTAGTTTCACTTGTACTTGTAGTTGGTTCTTCTTTACCAATATAAGTCGCATTTATAACCCAAGTATTTAGTCTGGGAATATCATAGTCTACTTTATAATTTGTAGGTGTTTCAAGTAGTTCCACTCTCCAATTATAATCTGCATCAGAGGAAGTTGCAGTAGTATAAGTAATATCATAAGCTACAGCAACTGCCACCGGAACATAAAGATTTTCCCAAGTATAAGTATAAAAATTTGACTCTGAAAGTACTTGTTCATCATAGAGTACATTTCCATTAAAAAGCCCTACTTTCACACTCTTTGGTATCTTTCCTGTCGGAAAATTTTTCCAATTCATAGAAACTAAAACTGAATCTTTATAATCATCTCTTCCCTCAACAAAAAGTCTATGTATATTGGAGTTACTTGTAAGTCTAAAACTATTTTCAAAAAGGTTCTCATAACCATTGTCAAGATAATTGACTTCTGCTCTACTTTCTATCATTTCAGGAGCCTCTCTCTCAACTCTTGCCTGATAGGTTATTTCAACAAAGTTTCTATAATCTCGTCCTATTCCAGAAATATAGTTATCTAAGTCAATGTCTAGTGAATTACTTACATTATCATAATAAAAATGTCCTGAAGTTCCTTGAAAATCTACACTTCCTAAAAAACTCATTCCCATTCCAAGTGTATCTCTTATTTTAACTCTACTTGCTCCTATCTCTCCAAGATTTTCAAGTCTTAATGTATAGGTTACAATATCTCCCTCTCTTACATAGGTAGCCTCTCCCACATCAGAACTTTTAGTAACTTCAAGATATGCACCTGTACTTACATTTACATCATCTATTAAGTTACCCATATTTTCATTTACATTACTTAGAGATTTTATTCCGAACTCAGTCTGATACTGATTTTCAGGCACTATATACATACCTGTATATCTAGTCCATTCATCAGGAGCATTTAGCTTTTTTACTATTGTAATATCATTTACCAAACCATTATTTGAAGTAAAACTTCCTGTTCCAACCGGCCTAAAATACATTTCATTTGGATATGTAAAAAACACTGCTATTTTTTCTAAATTACTTACTCTTTTTTTATACAAAAAACTATAAAACAATCTACTTCTTGGTGTAGTGTCAAATACTTGAGATAAAGTAGTAGGTCCGTCAGTATTAAGTTCTATAAACTGCCCTCTTTCAACATTTAAATTATCTTTCCTTAGTTCAATCGCATTTTTAAATTCTGCTGTAGGGTCAACTGTAAAATTAGGATAAACTCTCCAATTTTCCACATAATAATTTGTTAATTGATTCAATACCTTAGGGTCATTCATTGCAGGAACATATTGCCAATCATCATTTGAAGTCATCATAGGCTCTTCAAATTTACCATTTTTAAAATGAATAGGTCTTGGTATTTCAATTTGATAATAAGCATCTGTTCCTTGTTGCATAATTGCATTAGCCTCTACCAACCATTTATTACTATCTTTACTTAATAAAATAAAAGGCAACAATAACACTCCTAACCCTGCACTTACTTTACCATAAAATTTAATATGGCTATTTTTCTTCAATTTCATCTATCCTTTCAAACTTTCCGATTAAATCCGATTTATGCATGATAGATATATCACTCTCTATATCGCTTACTCTTTTTTTAGTATATACATAAATCACTCCTATTGTACATATAAGTAAGCTAAGTACAATTATCTCAATGATATTTCTCAGTAGCATTTACTTTTTCATTAGCTCCTTACGTTTCTTATCTGCCCATATAAGTACGAGTACTAAAGGCCACACAAAAACATAAGCCCAAACTAATACTCCTACAAATAATACTCCACTTATCACATCTATCTTATTTATTTCTGTAAAAAAGCCTCCAACCTTTTTTACAGAGGTTTTTACCTCTTCTTTTTTTGTATCTAATGTTTCATTAGAATTATCAGAGGTTTCATTTACTAAAGCTTTACTTTCCAAAACTTTACTTTCTAATGTTTCATTATTTAAACTACTGCTTTCAACATTTGAACCTAAAGTTTCCACTGATTCCTTTGTTGGTTCTCTACTTGAAATTGCTTTTGAAATTTCATTTTTGTCAATGTGGGAGGAAATAGTTACTTCTTCCTTACCTATTGGTGGAATTATAGCCTCCTCATAATGAGGTGCGTCAGGATACTTGGTACATACTCTATACTTATGCCCTGCTTTATCCTTTGTAGGCTCTAAGTCTACAATCCACTCACTCCATTTATGACCTGTGGCAGGAATTTCCTCTGTATATGAAGTTCCGTCTTCATATATATATTCTCTAATTCCGTTTTCATCTTCCGTGGGGTGTTTTATGATTCTAACTTCGTACTTTATGCCCTCCCTTGTCGTTGCGAATGTTTTTTTTGAACAAGGTATAAAAAGACAAAAGCTCAATAATGAAATTAGAACTAATCTCTTTAGATAATGATTTTTCTTCATTAATACTCCTAATAATCTCTAACAATTTTATACATTTACGCTTTTTTTAAGCATTTCTTCTTTTAAACTTGCATAATACTTTCTGCCCACCGGTATCAAAGTACCGTCTATCAAAGTTATTTCCTCATAAGAAAAACTCTTAATCATCACTGTTGATACCATAAATGAACGATGAACTCTTATAAAACCTCTTGTAAATAAAATATTTTCCAACTTACCTATGGTTGAAACAAATTCAAAGCTCTTACTGCCATAATAAACAGTTACTATCTTGCCTTTTACCTCAAAATACTTTATACTAAGTACAGGAATGTTTCTAATCTCTCCAATTCCTGTAAAAAGTATATATTCCTTTGATTTTTCGTCTGCAATCATTAGCACTTCTCTTAAAATCTTTTTTACTCTGTCATTTTGCATTTCGCCCTTTATAATATAATTAAAGGCTCGCACATCAAAAGCATTTAGCATGTGATTTTTTGAAACAGTTAAAAATACTATCTCGCCCTTATAACCCATATTTCTGAGTTTTTGTGCCGCCTCAATCCCACTCATTTCAGGCATATTTATATCAAATAAAAGTATGTCAGTAGTTAAAATCTTTTCTTCAAGATCAAATAAAAGTTGCTTTGCAGTTTCGTACTCCAATACATCAATATCTATATTACATTCTTTAGCGACTGAAGTTACCTCTCTTAAACAGTTTTTCCTATCGTCCAAACTGTCATCGCATATTATTATTTTCATCTAAAATCCCCTAATGTAGCTGCAACTGATTTGCTAACTTCATTTTATGTTTCTCTATAATATTTTTTATTCTTTTAGTAGGAGTAAGCAGTTCACTAAGTGAAGAATCATGATTTAGATTGTCTATAATAAGTGCAATATACTTACTCATATCAACATTTACATAATAAGGTTTTTTTAATAACTCAGGAGTTTGATATACTAAATTAGTAGTAAGTATTCTGTCTATAAGTCCATTTTTATAATACTCATCAAACTTACTAAGTCCATTTGTAAAAAGTCCGAAAGTTGCACATATAAATACTTTTCGTGCCTTTCTTTTCTTTAACTCCCTAGCAACCTCTTGTACACTTTCGCCTGAAGAAATCATATCATCTATAACAATAAGGTCTTTGCCCTCTACATTGCTACCTAAGAACTCATGTGCAATTATAGGGTTTCTACCATTTACAACTTTTGAATAATCTCTTCTTTTATAAAACATTCCAACATCAAGACCTAACATATTTGCAAAGTAAATTGCTCTACTCATACCACCCTCATCAGGGCTTATAATCATCATGTGTTCAGAATCTACTAATAGATTTGGTTCTGTTTTTAAAAGTGCTTTAGTGTATTGATAGATAGGTTGTACTGTTTCAAATCCCTTTAGAGGAATAGCATTTTGTACTCTTGGGTCATGTGCATCAAAGGTTATAATATTTTCCACTCCCATAGACACAAGTTCCTGTAATGCTAAAGCACAGTCAAGAGATTCTCTTGCAGTCTTTTTATGTTGTCTACTTTCATAAAGAAATGGCATTATTACATTAATTCTTCTTGCCTTTCCTGCTGCGGCGGCAATTATTCTTTTTAAATCTTGAAAATGATCATCAGGCGACATGTGATTAGTTATGCCATATAGAGAATATGTCAGAGAATAGTTACAAACATCAACCATTACATAAAGGTCATCACCTCTTATAGATTCCTCAAACTGTCCTTTTGCCTCCCCTGAGCCAAATCTGCTTATCTTGGACTTAATTATATAACTGTCCCTTTGGTAACCTGCAAAAGCAATAGTGTCTTTATGTTCACTATTTTTTTCTTCTCTCCATTCTACCAAATAATGATTTACTTTCTCAGCAAGTTGCTCACAGCTTGCAAGTGGTACAAGTCCTAACGCACCGACCGGTATTGTTTCTATTTCTTGATTTAACATAATTTCCTCCATAGTCTTTTAGATTATTATTTACGATTATTAAAAATGAGGTATCATTTCTCTTATATCATCACCATAAAGAGTTATAATATCATATTTACTGATAATTCTTGATGTTATTCTTTCTGAATAAATATCTCTAAGTGAATTTAAATCTAAATTAGTCGAAATAATAGTTGACTTTTGCTTTATATCTCTACCATTGATAATTGTAAAAAGCTCTGAAACAGTAAATGAATTTGAAAGTTCTGTTCCTAAATCATCTATTATAAGTAAATCACACTCTGTAATAAAGTCTGAGTTCTCACTTTGTTCGGAATCTTTTCTTAGTTTCTCTTTTGCTAATATATTAAAAATGTCGGCTGCCGTAAAATATAATACAGAAAAGCCTTTATCCATTATTTCTTTTGCAATGCAATTTGAAATGAATGTTTTTCCTACTCCTGTATTTCCCATAAACAAAATACTACCTGAAGTTTTACCGAAATTTTCAATGTACTTTTGGCTCATCTTTACAATTTTTTTCATAAATGAAAGTGAGGTCATTTCAAGTTCTTCTATAATTTGAGTATTATCATAGTAGTTAAAAGAAAACTTACTAAAATTTTCCCTTTCTAAAACTTTCTCCAAATTTGACTGTTTATAAAGCATTTTCAGCTCTTTTGCCTTAAAACAACTGCATCTTTCATCATCTACAGTTCCTGTATCTTTACACAATTTACATTTATAAATAGGCTCAAGGTATTCTTCTGAAAAACCGTTTTCTTGTAAGAGTCTTTTTTTTCTTTTTATAACATAGTCAATGTCTTGCTTAAAGCTCTTATAAGATATTTCTTTATTACCTTTCATAGCCTCTAAATAATACTGCTTTGTAATTATACCAACTTTTTTATTTAATTTTGAAAACTCAGGTATAACCCTATCAACTTCTTCTTCTCTCTCTCTTAATATACCTCTATTATATGCTCGCAAATCATCATATTCTCGCATTATGGTATTATACTGAGAATTACTTAGTACCATTGCCCTCTTCCTCTTTCAATTTCTCTTTAAGTCTTTGTATAGCTCTTGAGTTTATATCTGTATCTCTTTGTGCTATATTATTAAAAGTGGTCTTTTTTCTGTTTCTCAAATCATTTTGTACTCTGCTTTTCTCATTGATTTCATTATGTTTTTCATCTAGCTTTTCAATATCTTTTATCTCCTTTACTTTATTTACATACCAATTTGTAAGTATCTTGTCTGCATAAGGAAAATTGGGATTTCCAACATTTCTTATAGTACGATCACAAGCCTCAAACACAATTTCCTTACTAAAGCCATACATTTTAAACCACTTATTTATGTATTTAAGCTCATCACTGCTAGGTTCTCTTTTACTAATTCCGAAGTTTTTCATAACTCCATATACTTCTCCTGTATAAAGAGTACTGTCTGCCTTTGCTTGTGCTATTGTTGTTATTCCCTTAGCATGAAAATCAAGTGCAATAGCCTCTACATATCTTACAGACTTTTTCCCCTTTTGTGCTGTAAGTTCAACTATGTATTCTAAGACTTCTACCGGTATTTTAAGTACATCATACATATAAGCAAATATTTCAAGATCCGTTTGCTTAAATATTTTACCTAAATATTTTTGAGAGCTATATACTAATGATGAAAATGCCTCATCATCTTTTAGTTTTTCAGTATTTACATCTATCCTTGACGGAATATCTGACTTACTTAAATTACTTACTATTCCCTCAGGGATATTAACTGAATCCTTGCCTACCTCACTTATACTATCTTCAGAATTATTCTTTCTTTTCACTCCGATTTTTAGTATTGCCTCTGCTCTTTCCCAGTATGAGATTGCTCTTTCAACATCTCCCTCAGTTACATTAAGTGCATCTGCAATATCTTCAGCAGCAAGCTCCATATTTGCATGCCTTAATATGTATAAATATATTTTTATATACTCTCCACTTGCATTTTTCATATATTCATCTATAAGTTCTCCCGGTACTACTACCGTATCCGTGATACTTCTGCATGTAAATATATACTTCATGTATTCTCTCCTTTTGTATCATTACACATTTATAATAACACATCTATAAACAGTTTACCACTCCAACAATTTCACAATTTTTTATACCTAATATCTAAAAATTGACAAATATATAAAAAAGGTAACTAAGTTTTACTGACTTAATTACCTTTTTTCGTCTCTATAAAATTATTAAGAATATATGTATGTCAATTTTAACAAATACTACTTTAATAGCTTATCTGCAACTTTATCAATATCTCCTGCACCCATTGTGATAAGTAGGTCGCCTGTCTTTAAATTTTCTCTTAAAAACTTTTCTATTGTTTCAAAGTCGCCTAGATAATATGCCTTTATTTTATCGGCATTTTTATTTATAAGTTCCTCTATATCCTTTGAACTTATTCCTAAGGTATCTTTTTCTCTTGCTGCATATATATCTGCTAAAATCACTTTATCTGCTAAGCTAAGAGCATTTGCAAATTCATTTAAAAATGCCTTTGTCCTTGTATAGGTATGGGGCTGAAACACACACACAATCTCATCATTATCTAAGTTTCTTGCAGCATTTAGAGTTGCCTCTATCTCCTGCGGGTGATGTGCATAATCATCTATAATTGTTATATTATCATTGAAAATACCTTTAAATTCAAATCTTCTTCCAACACCTTTATACTCTCTTAAGCTTATCTTTATGTCTTCTATATCTATGCCAAGTTCAAGCGAAGTAGCTATTGCAGCAAGTGCATTTAAGATATTGTGCTTTCCAACTACTGAAAGCTTAACATCATTTACAATTAAATATTCCTCATTATCTACAAGACATTTTTCAAAATCATAATACGGATATTTTTCTTTTTTGATTAAAAGTTTAAAGTTTCCTATACCTTTCTTATCATAGTTAATGTCTGTTGCAACTATATCACTATCCTTAAGCCCAAATGTTATAACTCTACCTTTAAAATCTGAAACTATGTCTTTATAATTATCTATTGAATTATTTATTATAAGTTTTCCATTAGTATTAAGTTTTTTTACAAACTCTCTAAATGAATTTCTTATATCATCAAGGTCTTTAAAAAAATCGAGATGATCTGTCTCTACATTAAGTATCACTCCAATATAAGGATTAAGTTCTAAAAATGAATTAGTATATTCACAAGCCTCAGTTAAAAAAACTTCTCTCTTACCTATTCTTATATTCCCACCTATTAAATCAAGTTTACCTCCTACTGAAATTGTAGGTTCTACTCCTGATTTTAATAAGATATGACTTAACATTGAGGTAGTACTTGTTTTTCCATGTGTTCCACTTACTGCAACTGACTTGTTATAATTATCCATAAGCTGTCCCAAAAGCACTGCTCTTGAAATCATTGGAATATTCTTATCCTTACCTGACTTATATTCAGGATTATCTTCTTTTATAGCAGCAGTATAAACTATTAAATCAATATCATCTTTGATGTTTTCATAAGCCTGACCATAAAAAATATTTGCACCTAAATTTTCCAGTTTCTTTGTTAAATCACTTTCTTTAGCATCTGAACCACTTACTTTAAAACCTGTATCAAGTAGTATCTGAGCTAGACCACTCATACTTATACCACCAATACCTATAAAATAAACATGTTCAGGCTTATTAAAATCTAGTTTATACATATCTTCTTGTATGGGCTATAAAATTCCCAATACTCCTTTCTTTTGACTTAATAATTATTTTCAAAAATATTTTAAGCAGAGATTTCTTTTCTAAAAATTACGTTCTCGTATCTCTCAAGTGCAACTCTTAATATATTTCCAAATACTCCGATTGATATAAGTTCTCCGATACCTACTGTACACATCATTATTGGGATAAGATTATCTATTCCATAACTATATTTTAGTATAAATGGAACTATTATTGTATTTGAGATTACAGGTGGTAACCAAGCTATTTTTCTGTTCTTTCTAAGTAAATATGTTCCATAAGCTCCTATTAAAGAGGCAATGCTACCAAATATTACATCTGCAAAAGCTGCTCCTGATATAAAGTTTGAAAGTAGGCAACCTACAAATATCCCCGGAACTGCCGCTCCTGTAAATATAGGAAGTATACATAATACTTCTGCTACTCTAAGTTGAATATCTCCAAAAGAGATAGGTTTAAATACAAGTACCAATACTACATACATTGCAGCTATAACTGCTCCATAAGCAACATTTAAAATATTTTTGTTTGTGTAATTCATTTTTCTTTCTCCTTAGTTTTTATTTGAGTGTGGATGGTTACGAACACACTTTTATTGATTAATTTTAAAACCTATATTTTCAAGTTCATTACAAATATCATTTACTATCTTTGTGGTATTCTTTCTCATTTCATTAACTTTTATGTCTGCATATTTTTCATATAATGGTTTCCTTTCTTTATATAAACTTTTGAGATTTTGCCCCGGTTCTAAACTTACTCCCCTTTGGGTTAAATCTCCTATTCTTACAAGAATTGCTTTGTATGACAATTCTAAATAAACAACTATACTTATTTCTTTTAAATGTTCCATAGCTCTTTCTCCATATACCACACTTCCTCCGGGAGCTATGACACAATTTGTAACATCTAAAGAGGCATTAACTTTTTCCTCTATTTTTCTAAATTCTGCATTTCCCTTTTCAGCTATTATTTCCTTAAGTAATTTTCCCTCTTTTTCTTGAATAAGTAAATCACTATCTATAAATTTCATTCCCAGTTTTTTTGCAAGTACAATTCCTATTGAACTCTTTCCACTTGCAGGCATACCTATAAGCGTAATATTTTTATATTTTCTATTCATCATGCTATCTCCTTGAATAACAATCTTAAACACTGGAAGCCATCATAAGTGCAGGTACAAGTTGTTTTTTCCTTGAAACAACTCCTCTTAAAAGTGCTACACTATCACTTGGAAAATCTGCTTGATCAAGTCTAAAGGCTGAGGTTACTAGGGTTTCTGCTCCATTTCCTACACAAAGAAGTCTAGTATTTTCTTCAAATATATTTGTGAGCATAAAGAAAATCATGTCCTCATTTCCCTTTTTATGTAATTCATTCAAATATGGCAATAGTCTTTTTTCAAGTGAAAGCAGCTCTTGCATATTCATTGAACTTATTTGCCCTATACCAACCATTATTTTTCCTAAAGAAAATGTCTTATAATCTTGATGATAAATTTGTTCTACGGTTTTCTTTCCTAAATTACTTCCTGCTGTAAACATATCATTTGCAAAACTATGAATATCTAATTTTGCTATATCTGCAAGTTTCATTCCTGTTTTGGTATCGATTTCGGTACAAGTAGGAGAACGGAAAAATAATGTATCGGAGATAATTGCAGCACACATAAGCCCTGCAATTTTTTCCGGTATTTCTATTTTTCTTTCTTGAAACATCTGATAAATTATAGTTGCTGTACAACCAAGTGGCTGTGCTCTAAAGTAAACAGGTCCGATAGTTTCAACTGTTCCAAGCCTATGATGATCTATAACCTCAAGCAAATTGGCATGTTCCATGCCGTCAACTGCCTGTGTCTTTTCATTATGATCAACAAGTATTATTTTCTTACCTTTTGCCCCTAAGAGATTTCTTCTTGAAATCATTCCTAAATATCTGTCTTTTTTATCTAAAACAGGAAAATCTCTATGCTTTTGACTTGTCATAACATCTTTTATGTCATCAATGTATTCATCAACCTCAAATGTGATAAGGTTATCACTTGTCATAAAATGTCTTATAGGCATGCTTTGATTAATAAGTCTTGCCGCCGTGAAAGAATCATAGTTAGTAGTTATTATAGCTGTTCCTTTTTCGGTCGCAAGCTTTTGAATTGTTTTTGAAACTACTGCTCCCTCACAAACTATTATACAAGCAGCCTCCATTTCTATTGCACAAAGCTGAGATTCATATCTGTTACCAAGTATTACAAGATCATCTTTTTCTATATAATCTTCCATTTTATCAGGATTAGCAGCCGCAACTAAAACTTTTCCGTTTGAAAAACAGTCTTTGCTATTTCCTACTATCATCTTACCTTCAAGGGTTTCTATTATATTTTCATAGATAGTCTTTGCTTTTGATAATTCATTGCTGTCATAAATATTCATGTATGAGTTACCAATATCACTTACTGTTATAATACCCTTAAGTTTTCCACTTGAAGATATTATAGGTAAGGTAAAAACATGCTTTTCCTGCATAAGACTCCATGCTTTTTTTAGGGTAATCTCTTCTCTAACTCCCTCAACTCTACTATAACTTACATCTTTAATTTGTGTTTTTACATTTTCTGTAAGCTTAGGAGGCTCTACTCCAAAGAACTTTAAAACAAACTTTGTTTCCTCGTTTAACTCTCCTGCTCTCCTTGCCTCATAACTTTCTCCGTCATTTAATTTATTTTTAAGATAAGCATAGGCAATCGCTGAACATATTGAATCAGTATCAGGATTTTTATGGCCTATAACTATTGTTTTATGTTCTGACATGTTAACACCTCATTTTAGAAAAGCTTTTCAGGATAAACTCCTTTTTTAATTAGTTCCCTAATAGACTTAATAACTAACTCCTTATCCTCTTTATAAGTAACTCCAAACCACTTATCAGAGGTTTTAAGTACCTTTACCTTTGCTTTTTTTTCTTTAATACATCTGTCTATAACTAATGGAAGCAGATATTCTTTCTTTATATCTTTTTCAGTGATTGAACCTAAAAACTCTTCAAAACCTTTTTCAAGTTCTGATAAGAAGTTATTTGGAAGTCCCCACATATTCATAGAAACAACTTGCTCTGAGTCTAAGTCAACCGGATTGCCCTCTTCATCTTTTGCAGTAAGTTCTCCATTCTTATATTCTATCTCAAAAGTTTCTACTACATTTTTTAAATAGCCGTCATTATCTACTGTACAAACTCCTCTCGAAACACCTCCATTATCACTTAGAGTATTTTTAAGGATAAATCCTGCCATACAACAGTTATATACATCATTATCCTGTGTTTCATTACTTAAGTAGTCATAAATTGCTTTAAATCCCTCTGTTCCATAATAATCATCTGCATTTATAACTGCAAAAGGTTCATTTACAATCCCCTTTATACTAAGTACAGCTTGACCTGTACCCCAAGGCTTTTTTCTATCCTTTGGCACACTATATTCTTTTGGGATATTTTCAAGTTCCTGATAAGCATAACTTACATCTAAAACCTTACTTATCCTATCCCCTATAACCTCTTTAAATTCCTTTTCAATATCTTTTCTAATAATAAATACAACCTTTTTAAAACCTGCTCTTATGGCATCGTATATGGAATAGTCCATAATGATTTCGCCATTAGCTCCCACAGGTGCAAGCTGCTTAATACCCTCTCCAAATCTTGAGCCTATACCTGCCGCCATTATAACTAAAGTCATAACCCCTCCTTTCATTAGCCTAATAAAGGCAATCCATTTCCTGTTCCTATTCTATCTGCTCCTGCTTTTAACATTGCTAAAGCATCTTCATTAGTTCTTATTCCACCACTTGCTTTTACAAGTGCATTATCTCCAACTGTTTTTTTCATCAGTTCTATATCACTTACTGTTGCTCCACCTGTTGAAAAACCTGTTGAAGTTTTTACAAATGCCGCTCCTGCCTTTACTGCAAGTTCACAAGCCTTTATTTTTTCCTCATCATTTAAAAGGCATGTTTCTATTATAACCTTTACCTTTGCAGGTTTTGAGGCATTTACAACCTCTTTTATATCATTTAGAACATAATCATAGTCCTTATCTTTAAGTGCAGATATATTTATTACCATATCTACTTCATCTGCTCCGGCCTCTACTGAAACCTTTGCCTCATAAGCCTTTGCTTTAGTAATCATTGCCCCTAATGGAAAGCCTACCACACAACAAACCATTACATCACTACCCTCAAGTTCAGATTTTACTAAAGGAACAAAGCATGAGTTCACACATACTGACGCAAAATGGTATTTTTTTGCCTCTTTACAATATCTTTTTATAACCTCTTTTTTAGCATCAGCTTTCAACATAGTATGGTCTATCTTTGAAGCGATATTTAGCATAATTTTCTCCTTTTTCTATATTTCTTTCATGTATCTTAATATTCATTTATTCTTTTTGCAAGTAATAAATATTTAAGATACTTTAAAGACTCTTAAAATAAGATTTTATACTATTTTTAAAAAGATTTCAATTTCTGTAATAGTTACTATTTTTTAAAAAGATAGTAAAAAAGAATATATTGATAGTTTATATTAAAACTGTTATTCTATAATACAGCGATTAATCTTATAAAAAATAACGGAGGATTCTAAATGAAAAAACGTTCAGGTAAAGGCTCTTGGATAATACTTATATTAGCCTTTATAATTATCAACATGGCTCTTTTTATACTTATTACTGCTCAACCTAACTTTGAGTTTAGTATACAAGAGCAAGAGAACACCAATTCAGTACAAATAGGCATAACTAAAACAAGTTTTTTCCCATTTAAATCTATTGAAGTTCTTTTAGATAACAATCCTATTGAACTGACAAAAATATCTAAAAATCTTTATTCAACTGTTGTAGACAAAAATGGAACTATTGAAATCAAAGCTGTAAACTTCAATGGAATGGTTAAAAACATGTATGACCATATAGGAAGTATTGATGACAACCCACCTAATGTCTATGGCGAAGTTACAGATAAGGGAACTGTAACAGTTACTTTTGAAGATGAGCAATCAGGCATAAACTACGATGCTATCTATGCAGTGGCAAATAATGATACAAAACATATATTACCTACTTCCATAGATAAAGAAAAAAAGACAGTAGTATTTAAATATAATGGTGGAACTTTAGAAGTTCATATTTTTGATAATATAGGAAATGAGGCTATCTCAACTTTTGAAGATTCAAGCGAGATACTTTCTAGTACCGAAAATAATTCAAATAATGAAAATTTAAATAACGAAAATTCAAGTACCAAAAGCTCAAATACCGAAAGTTCAAATAAAAATAACTCAAGCTCAACTAAATCTTCTAAAAAAGAAAGCGAGAGCAAGAAAAATACTACTTCAAAAACAAGTTCTACTAAAGAATCAAATACTAAGGAATCAAGCTCAACCAAAGAGTCGACCTCTGCTACAAAGAAAAAAGCAGAAAGTACCTCTGCAAAGAGTTCAGATGTAGCTAAAACAACTGCTGCAAAAACAACTTCACAATCAAATACTACTAAGCAGACTTCTGCCCCTGTGCAAAGTTCAAGTGCAAAGGCAAGTTCAAGTTCAAAAACAACTTCAGCCACACAGAATAGTTCAGCAGCCCAAAGTACAAAAGCAAGTTCTAAGGCAACTGAGAATTCAAAAGAAACTTCAAAATCAGAGGCAAGCACAAAGGAATCAAGTAAGGCAGAATCAACAAAGGCTAAACAAAGTGAAACTACTGCCACAACACAAGCTCAAAGTAGTAAGCAAACCGAAACTTCAGTTGCACCAAAGCCTACTACAAATGAGAGTCCTGCTCCTGCTAATAATACTCCAAGTGAAAGTGTTGAAGTAATACAACAAGGTCCGGGAGCATAAGTATATTTTTAATTAATTTTTGGGTTGTCGCAAAATGGCTAGCTGTTGAGATTTGTCCCCCTATGAATTCGTCTGGTTTGACGAAGCCGAGCAAGGGG
>CALALP010000016.1 GCA_937925515.1 uncultured Lachnoanaerobaculum sp.
GCACGACCTTGCCAAGGTCGGGGTCGCGGGTTCGAGTCCCGTCTCGTGCTTTTTTTGTGTAAAAAATGGTTATAATGTATATTTACTTTTACCTCAAACTCTATTAGAATAGTCAAGTATTGTCTTAGAATTGGAAGATTAAAATATATGACAATATAGAAAGAGGTTTTATGTTTGATTTTAAAGATAGATTATTTAGAAAAAGATTTACTATGATGTTTTTTGGAATCATTATTATGGGGTTAGGAGTGAGTATATTTAAGATTTCTATTATGGGAAATGATCCATATAGTGCATTTGCTATGTCAATAGTAAATAGGATAGGGCTTTCATTTTCTATTGTGCTTATAATAACAAATTCTATATGTTTTCTAATTGAGTTAAAATTTGGTAAGAAATATATTGGTTGGGGGACTTTTGTAAACTGGTTTGGAGTAGGCATTTTTACAGATATCTGGTCATCTATAATACTTAGATTTATAAATGTTCCGGATTCAATAATACCTAGAATTATACTAATGATTATAGGTGTACTTATATTCTCATTTTCATGTTCACTTTATCAAACAGCTGATATGGGAATAGCACCTTATGACGCTATTTCATTAGCAATGAATGATTATCTTCCTATGCCCTATTTTTGGTGCAGAGTTATAATAGATGTAAGTTGTTCTTTAACTGCATATTTATTTGGTGGTATAGTAGGTTTAGGGACTGTTTTTTGTGCTTTAGGAATGGGACCATTTGTCAATTTCTTTAATAAAAGTGTGTCTGAGAAATTATTAAGTTATAATCTATCCGGAGAGCTAACTTGAAAAACCTTATATTAAGTGGATTTATGGGAAGTGGAAAAACAACTATTGCAAAAGTGGTTTCAAGTAAATTAGGCTGTAATTATTTAGATATAGATGAGTGTATAGAGGAAATGTCAAATTTAAAGATTAAGAATATATTTAAAGATTATGGCGAAAAGTATTTTAGAAGTTTAGAATCTAAAATAGTAAGAAAAACTATGCAAGATAATTTAGATAATTATATAATTGCTACAGGTGGTGGAACATTTTTATATGAGGAAAATGCTGAAATTTTAAAGAACATGGGAATAGTGGTATATCTTAACAGGAGCTTTGATAACATTTACAAGGATATATCAAAGGATAGGATCAGACCTCTTATATTAAATAGGACATTTGAAGAGATAAGGGCTTTATATAATGAAAGAAAACAGTTGTATTTAAAATATGCAGATATATTATTGGAAAATAACGAGAGCTTAGAGGAATGTGTGAAAGAAGTTATAAAGATAATGCAAATGAGGTAAAATATGTGGGTTGCAGATAATTGGAAAGATTATAAAGTTATTGATGCCACTTGTGGAGAGAAACTTGAAAAATGGGGGAAATACATACTCATAAGACCTGATCCACAAGTTATTTGGAAAACAAAGAAGAGTTCAGATTGGAAACAGAGAAATGGACATTACCATAGAAGTAGTAAAGGTGGGGGAGAATGGGAGTTTTTTCAGTTACCAAATCAATGGACTATAAGTTATAATTTGCCTATAGAGATATTTAATGGAAATGCTGTAAAAAGCCTAGTATTTAATCTTAAACCATTTAGTTTCAAACATACAGGAGTTTTTCCTGAGCAGGCGACTAATTGGGACTGGGCATCTAAGCTTATAAATAAGGCATTAAATAAAAGAAATGATATAAATGTTTTAAACCTCTTTGCTTATACAGGAGGTGCGACTATAAGTGCTGCAATGGCAGGAGCAAAGGTTACACATGTAGATGCAAGTAAGGGAATGGTAAATTGGGCAAAGGAAAATGCTGTTTCATCAGGTCTTAAAGATGCCTCTATACGTTGGATTGTAGATGATTGTCTTAAATTTGTAGAAAGAGAGATAAGGCGTGGAAATACCTATGACGCTATAATAATGGATCCACCGTCTTATGGTAGAGGACCGAAGGGAGAGATTTGGAAAATTGAGGATTCAATATATAATTTAATAAGCTTAAGTTCAAAACTATTAAGTAAGAATCCATTATTCTTTTTGATAAATTCATATACAACAGGCTTACAAGCAGGAGTGTTAGCATATATGTTAAATACCGAGATAGCAATTAGGGCAGAGGGTGCAAGTGTAAATGCTGACGAGATAGGATTACCTGTTGAAAAAAGCTATGATAAAAATACTACACTTATATTGCCATGTGGTGCAAGTGGAAGATGTTATTGGAATTAAATTAATAAAGTAATAGGGGCTTTCTCGATACTCTCGAGGAAGTCCCTATTATATAAGAAGAAACTAATTATAATTTTGAGAATGCCTCTTCATCTCCGACTATTGTAACGTCAGGGTGTAATTGAAGTATTGAGGCAGGGACATTAGGAGTTACAGCACCTAAAAAGGCTTGTTTTACAATGTCAGCCTTAGCTTTACCATTTACTATAAGAAGAATTTTTCTAGCTTTCATTATAGTTCCTATGCCCATAGTGATTGCTTGTCTAGGAACTTCGTCTTTACTATTGAAAAATCTTTCATTTGCATTTATTGTACTTTCACTTAAGTCAACAATATGTGTTTTAACTGAAAAGCTGTCAGCAGGCTCATTAAAGCCTATATGACCATTATGACCCAGTCCTAGAAGTTGTAAATCAACTCCACCAAGTTTAGCTATATAATCTTCAAATATTTCACATTCGTCCTCAAGATTTGAAGTATTACCATTTGGAACTCTAGTAGATTTTATATTGATTTTATCAAATAGATTTACTTTCATGAATTGAAAATAACTTTGTGGGTCAGTATGCTTTAGCCCTGCATATTCGTCTAAGTTTACTGTTTTTACATTTTCAAAATCTAATAATCCATTTTTATAAAGCTCAATCAAATATTCATAAGTTCCAATAGGACTTGAACCTGTTGCTAAACCAAGTACACAATTAGGATTAAGGATTACCTGACTTGCAATGATTGAACCTGCTCTTTTACTTAAAGCTTTGTAATCTTTTTCTTTAATAAATCTCATATTAGCCTCCATTTTACATTATAGTATCTAAAAGATAGTACACTGCACCTATAAGTCCGGCATCATTTCCTAACTTTGCCGGTAATAGTTTAATGCCTTTTCTGAAATTTGGCATAATCTTATTATTCAACTTAGTATCAAGTTTGTCAACAAATAATTCTTTTTGAGTACTTACTCCACCTCCAATAAGAACTACTTCAGGATTAAAAATATGTACAAGACTTGTAATTCCACAAGCTATATCTTCAATCCAAGTTTCCACTATTTTAGTAATTTCCGAATCATTATTTTTAATAGCCTCAAAGATATAAAAACCGTTTAATTCACTTTCAGGTTTAATATCATTTTCATCTAAATAATTTTTTACTTGTTTTAAAAGAGCTGTCATAGATGCATATTGCTCAAAGCAGCCAAGATTACCACAAGTACAAACTCTTCCTTTATTATTTATAGAAAAATGACCTATCTCTCCGGCAAGCCCACTTCTACCAAGTAAAATCTTATCATTTACTATTATACCACCTCCAAGACCTGTACCTATTGTAAGAATAAGAGCATTTTTAGTATCTTTTGCATTGCCTATCCATTTTTCGCCAAGTGCTACACAATTTGCATCATTTACAACTATTACAGGAAGATTATAAAGCTTTTCAAATTCCTCTTTTATAGGAGCATTATCCCAATTTCTTATATTTCCACCTGTACCGACTACAATTCCTTTTGGCGTATCAATTTGACCTGTTGCTGAAATTCCTATTCCTAATATATTAGCAATATCAAATTTCGATTCTAATATAAATTCTTTACTCTTTTTTAAAACAGTTTCAAGTATTGGAGTTTCATAGTTGTCAAATGAAACACTGTATTGATTTTTATATAAAATGTTTCCAATACTATCTACAATCCCCATTTTAGTAGCCGTCCCACCAATATCAATTCCAAGATATAAGCTTTTTTGCTCAAGATTTTTATTCATTTCAACTCCTCTTATTATTTTGATGATTGTTACATTAAAAAAAATTGTAACAACCTTTATCAGATTTACTAACACATTATACAACATCTAGAACGACTTTGCAGTGGAAAACGATTTTAGAAAGATGATACAAGTTAGTAGTATATTTTGTATATCATATATAAATTTTAAATATTGATATTATATAAAATGTATTATTAGTTTGAAAGTAAATTCTAAAATGGGATAAGGGATTGAAAATATTTTTAAATGTATTAAAATAAAGACATCTTAAGAGTTGAGTAAATAATAGTTTAAAAAAAGTGTTATAAAATTTAAGGAGATAATGAGTAAAATGTGGGAGAAAGTTAATAGCCTTAAAGGAAAATTAATTGTTTCATGTCAGGCATTGCCAAATGAACCATTACATTCAGATTATATTATGGGAAGAATGGCACTTGCAGCGATGCAAGGAGGTGCAAGGGGGATAAGAGCTAATTCAAAAGAGGATATTAAACAGATTAAATCACAGGTTGACTTGCCTATCATAGGAATTGTAAAAAGAGATTATGAGGATAGTGAAGTTTACATTACCCCCACAATGAAAGAAGTTGATGAACTTATGGAAGTAAGCCCTGAGATAATTGCACTTGATGCAACCATTGCTTTAAGACCTGAGAAAAAGACTTTAGATGAGTTTTTTGCCGAAATAAAGGAAAAATATCCAAATCAGCTACTTATGGCAGATTGCTCTACAATAGAAGAGGCTTTACATGCAGATGAATTAGGTTTTGATTTTATAGGAACTACAATGGTAGGCTATACTCCTTGGAGTAAGGGACTTAAAATAGAAGAAAATGATTTTGAAATTTTAAGAACAATTTTATCAAAGGTTAAAAATAAAGTTATAGCTGAGGGAAATATAAATACACCACAGAAAGCTAAAAGAGTTATTGAACTTGGTGCTTTTAGTGTAGTAGTGGGTTCTATTATAACAAGACCACAGTTAATTACAAAGGCATTTGCAGATGCTTTAGAGTAGGTAAGCCTGAATTATATTTGATGATGTCAAATAAATATAAAATCTTTAAAATAGAATGATAGCTTAAAGGCTATAAAAAGGAGGGAAAAATGAAAAGAAAAGTTATAAGTATGTTATTAGCAACAACTATGGCAGTGTCTTTGCTTGCAGGTTGTACATCTAAGGAAACAACCCAAAATAGCAGTGCAGAAAGTAATGTAGAAACTAAAAAGGATGGTAATTCAGAAACTAAGGCAGAGGAAAGTAAGAGTGCTGAACTTGAGGGGGATATTACTTTTTGGCATTCATTTACACAAGGACCTAGACTTGAATCTATACAGGCATCAGCAGATAAATTTATGCAGGAACACCCAAAAGTTCACATTAAAATTGAAACTTTTTCTTGGAATGATTTTTATACAAAGTGGACAACTGGTCTTGCATCAGGAAATGTACCGGATATGAGTACAGCACTTGTGGGACAAGTTGCAGAAATGATTAATTCAGATGCTATAATTCCTATAAATGGTTTAATTGATGATATTGGAAGAGATAAGTTTAATGAAAATGCTTTAAAAGAAACTTCAGTTGACGGAAATAATTATTCAATACCACTTTATTCACATGCAATGGTAATGTGGATTAGAAAAGATTTAATGGAAAAGAACAATTTACAAGTACCTAAAACTTGGGATGAGTTATATGAGGCGGCAAAGACTTTAACTAAAGACGGAGTTTACGGATTATCTTTTCCTTGTGGAACAACTGATTTTCAGGCGACAAACTTCCTTAATTTTTATGTAAGAAGTGGTGGTGGAAGTTTACTTACAGATGATTTGAAAGCTAATTTAACAAGTGATTTAGCTATTGAGGGAATTAACTATTGGCTCAAAATATACAATGAATGTTCTCCAAAAGATTCAATTAATTATAATGTATTAGACCAAGCAACATTGTACTATCAAGGAAAAACAGCATTCGACTTTAATTCAGGTTTTCAGATTTCAGGTGTAGCAAAGAACTCTCCGGACCTTTTGCAATACGTAGATTGCTATCCGATACCTACAATAGATGGTCATGAACAAAAAGGTATTACTACTTCAAATCAGCCATTGGTAATTTGGAAAAAATCTAAGCATCCTGAAATTTGTGAGGCATTTATAAAGACACTTTATGAAAATGAGGCTTATATTAACTTCTTACATGCAACTCCTGTTGGAATGCTCCCTGCAATTAAAGGAATAGAAGATACACAGGAATATAAAAATGATGACATGATTAAGCAATTTGAGCATGCAGAACAAGTTATTAGTTCACAAATTCCGGGAGGAACAGCTATTGGTTTTGAGCATGGCCCAAGTGTACAGGCAGGTATTTTAACAAATCAACATGTTATTGAGAAAATGTTCCAAGATATTATAACAAATGGAACAGACGTTAAAGAGGCTGCAAAGGCTGCTGAAGATGAGCTAAATAGTTTAATGGAAGTAGCTCAATAATTATATTAATGTTAAAGAGTAGGCTTGTATTTTAATAGAATATTTTATATACAATGTCTGCTCTTTACTATGCGTAGGTGAAAGGTGGAACAAAGATGAAAAGAAAAAATTATACAAGGTGGTTTTTTGTTCTTCCTGCAATTATTGTCGTGGGAGCATTGTTTGTTTATCCTATTTTTTCAAGTGTTTTTTTCAGCTTTACAAATAAGAATTTGATAAAACCAACATATAAGTTTGTCGGAATAACTAATTATATAAATGTCCTGAAAGATTTGAACTTTTGGAATGCTTTCTTTAATTCTATAAAGTGGACAATTTTTTCTTTGATAGGACAATTAATTGTTGGTTTTTTTGCAGCATTAGCTTTAAATAAGGTAAAACATTTAAAGGGACTCTATAAGACACTGTTGATTATTCCTTGGGCATTTCCATCTATTGTTATTGCATTTTCTTGGACATGGATTTTAAATGGTGTTTATGGTATTTTACCAAATTTACTTGTTAAATGGGGAATATTTGATAGTCCACCACAATTTTTAACAGAGAGAACAGTTGCATTTGTTGCTCTTGTACTTATTAATATTTGGTTTGGTGCACCGATGATTATGGTAAATATTTTATCAGCATTACAAACTGTACCACAAGACCAGTATGAGGCGGCTAAGATTGATGGTGCCACTACTTTACAATCATTTTTATATATAACATTACCACATATTAAGTTAGTAACCGGTTTGCTTGTTGTATTAAGAACAGTTTGGATTTTTAATAATTTTGACTTGATTTACCTTATAACAGGAGGAGGTCCTGCCGGAAGTACACAAACAGTCCCTGTATATGCCTATGAAATGGGGTGGGGAACTAAACTTCTTGGAAAATCTTCAGCAGTAACAGTTTTGTTATTTGCCTTTTTAATGTTTGTGTGTATAAGTTACTTTACTATTATGTCTAAGTGGGAAAAGGAGGATAAATAGATGAAACAGAAAAAACTTGGAAGTATTATAAGTCATATTTATCTTCTTATCCTAACATTTTTAGCTGTATTTCCTTTGATTTGGATTATGATTTCTTCTATCAAAGGAAAGGGAGAGCTGACAGGTAATCCAACAGCATTTCTACCAAAAGAGATTACATTAGAATATTTTAGACATGTAATTTTTGATTTAGGTTTTATTATTAACATTAGAAATAGTATAATTATAGCTTTGGTTACAACAGTTATAGCAATAATTATATCTTCACTTGCAGCTTATGGTATAGTTAGATTTTTTCCCAATATAGGAAATATTATGTCAAAGGTTTTAGTTACAGCATATATTTTTCCACCTATATTGCTTGCTATTCCTTATTCTATTGTAATGGCAAAAACAGGCTTAGTAAATACAAGAATTGGTTTAGTTATAGTATATCTTTCATTTAGTATACCATATGCAGTTTGGCTTTTAGTGGGATTTTTTAAAACTGTTCCAATAGGAATTGAGGAGGCAGCTAAGATTGACGGAGCAAATAAGTTACAAGTATACATGCAGATTGTAATACCACTTGTTGCTCCCGGAGTTGTTGCAACTGCAATATATACTTTTATCAATGCATGGAATGAATTTTTATATGCTTTAATTTTAATTAATGATACAAGTAAAATGACAGTTGCAGTTGCACTTCGTTCTTTAAATGGTTCTGAAATACTTGATTGGGGAGATATGATGGCTGCCTCTGCCTTAGTAGTTATACCGTCAATTATTTTCTTTTGTCTAATACAAAACAAGATTACCGGTGGTTTATCAGAGGGAGCAGTAAAATAAATAAAAGAAAGGAAATACGAATACATTTTAATATAAAGTTATTATGTATTGATTCGAGATTTGGTGTAAATTATGGTTAAGTATGGAGTTGTAGGTGTAGGTTATTTTGGAGCTGAACTTGCTAGAATTATGAAAGAGCAAGAAGATGCTAAAGTTGTTGTAGTATTTGACCCTGAGAATGGAGAAAGTATTGCCAAGGAATTGGAATGTGATGCGGCAGATTCTTTAGAGGCACTTGTGTCAAGAGATGATGTAGATTGTGTCATTGTTGCATCTCCTAATTATCTTCATAAAGAGCCTGTAATAGCTGCTGCAAAGCATGGTAAAAATGTATTTTGTGAAAAGCCTATTGCATTATCTTATAAAGATTGTGATGAAATGGTAAGGGCATGTGAAGAAAATAATGTAGTATTTATGGCAGGACATATAATGAATTTCTTTAACGGCGTTCATCATGCCAAAGAACTAATTAATAGTGGAGTAATTGGAAAGGTATTATATTGTCATTCTGCAAGAAATGGTTGGGAAGACGTACAGGACTCAATTTCTTGGAAAAAAATTCGTGAGAAATCAGGGGGACATTTATATCATCATATTCATGAGTTAGATTGTGTACAGTTTTTAATGGGGGGAATGCCTGAAGTAGTTACTATGGAGGCAGGAAATGTGGCTCATCAAGGAGAAAAATTTGGTGATGAAGATGATATGATTATTATCAATGCACGTTTTAGCGACGGAAGATACGCTCTTATGGAATGGGGATCTGCTTATAGGTGGCCTGAGCACTATTTACTTATACAAGGTACAAAAGGAGCTATAAAGCTTGATATGTTTGATGCAGGGGGTATTTTAAAGGTTGACGGAAAGGAAGAACATTTCTTACTTCATGAAAATGAGGCAGAAGATGAAAATAGAACTCAAATTTACCATGGTACTGAAATGGACGGTGCAATTCAATATGGTAAACCGGGAAGAAAACCTCCTCTATGGCTACAAGGAGTTATGGTAAAAGAAATGAAATATTTAAATGAACTTATGCATGGTGCTACACCGTCAGATGAATTTAAACCTCTTTTGACAGGAGAGGCAGCTAGAGCAGCAATAGCTACTGCTGATGCTTGTACTAAGTCTAGGTATGAAGATAGAAAGGTTTGGCTATCTGAAATTATAGGGTAATGAGTAGATAAAGGTTATAGAGATTGTTTTGTTGTAAATAATATACTCAAACTTCCCATACCTAAAATGGGTTTAGCACCTTGAAAATTCAATATTTCAGCTAACAAAATAGCAATTTATGCCACTATAGCCTCTGGATGGAGTGCATTTCGCAGATATTTCGGTAATCTTGCCTCAAAATCAGCAGTAAAAATAGCCAACTGTGCATCACT
>CALALP010000017.1 GCA_937925515.1 uncultured Lachnoanaerobaculum sp.
GTTGCCTCGCCGTCGGCGAGGCAACCCCCATAAAATAAATTTAATCTTACTAAGAACTTATGCTTTATTAACTGAATTTACTATTCTTTCAAGTGCCATTTGTACTGCCGGAATTAATAAAATAATAGCTGTTACTATTCCCTCTGCATAAATATAAGAACCGTTATATACTGCTGAATAAACAAGTGGATTCATTCCCTCAGGTGCATACTGTGCAAAGAATACAACTCCTGATATTACTGCAAATATAAATCTACCCGTAATTCCTATTAAATATCCAAGTGCTAATCTTTTTTTATTAAATGAAATAATTCCTGATAAACCTAATGCCCCAAATGCAAATATATAATCTACAACTACCTGAATAGGTGAAACTACATAAGGGCCTAGTATAAACTGTAATACTCCATAAGCAATTCCTGATATTATTCCTATCTGCCAGCCAAACAACATTCCCGGTAAGCACATAAAGAACATACTAAAAAGTGTTACAGAACCTCCAAATGGCATTTCAAGTAACTTAAGCATAGAAAGCACTGTTGCAAGTGCTATACATATTGCACTCACTGCAATATGTTTAATTGTAATTTTACTCATACAATCCCTCCTAATATATATCTTATAAAGCTAACTTAAACTATTAGAGGCTTAATTTAAACTAAGAAAAAAGCTACACTCTTGTCAAAACAAAAGTGTAGCCACTAAACACAATATTTCCCTACGTTGGCATTATCCAAATCAGGTTATAGGTTGTAGTTTTACTACTCTCAGCCCTTTCAAGCACCCTTTTGTAAAATTTATATCAACTTTATTAAAGCATTATAAACTAAAACTATATATTTTGCAATACCATAATAGAATTGTATTTGAGTAAATACACTACTATTACTGAATGAATGCTATAGGGGCTGTTACAAAATTAAATTTTATTAGTAACTATGTTCTCCGTACAGATACAGAGAAAACTATATTTGCTAATTTAAAGACTTTCTATCATATATCTTGTCCTCCGTAGGGGGACAAGATATATATGGACAGCCATTTTGCGACAGCTCCAATAATGAATAAATATTTTACCGTAACTCTTAATCTATAAGTTATTTATAATCTCAGGAATAACCTTATATAAATCTCCCACTATACCTATATCGGCGATTTCAAATATAGGAGCATTTTCATCTGTATTAATTGCAACTATTAAATCAGCATTTTGCATACCTGCCACATGTTGAATTGCACCTGAAATTCCACAAGCAAAGTAAATATTTGGCTTTACAGTAGTACCTGTCTGTCCTACCTGAAAACTATGATCAATCCAGCCTGAATCAACTGCCGCTCTCGATGCTCCAATAGTTCCACCTAATCTATCTGCAAGCTCTCTAAGTAATTTAAAACCGTCAGCATTTCCAAGACCCATACCACCTGAAACAATTACTTTAGCACTTGTTAAATCAACTTTTTCATTTACAGACTTAACTACTTCAAGTACCTTTGTTCTTAAATCACTATCTGATAATTTAACCTTTAATTTTACAAGTTCTCCTCTTTTTCCTATTTCCTGCTCTCTTTTCTCCATTACCCCCGGACGAACAGTAGACATTTGAGGTCTATGCTCAGGGCAAATAATAGTTGCCATAAGGTTACCACCAAAAGCAGGTCTTGTCTGTAAAATACCACCTGTAGTTTCATCAATAGCAAGTTTTGTACAATCAGCAGTAAGACCTGTATTACATTTAACTGCAAGGCATGGTCCTAAATCTCTTCCGATATGAGTTGCTCCAAGCAAAACTATTTCAGGCTTATACTCATCAATAGCATCTCCTATAACCTTTGCATATCCGTCAGTTGTATATAATCTAAGTCTTTCATCATCTGCATAATAAACTACATCAGCACCATATTCATATAATTCATTTACTAAATCATTTGCATTATGTCCACAAAGTATTGCACAAACTTTTGAATTTCTTATCTTGGCAAGTTTAGTAGCCTCTCCTAAGAGTTCAAAAACTACATTCATAAGTTTATTATCTCTTTGTTCAGCAAATACCCAGACATCTTTATATAAACCTAAGTCCATATTCCCCTCCTTAAATCAAATGTTTTTCTTTTAAAGTATTTACGAGTTTTTCTGACATCTCAGCTATACTTCCTGTATACATTTCTCCCTTTCCTTTTTGAGGAGGAGTAAATGAACGAAAAACTCTTGTCGGAGATGCAGACAGTCCACATTCCTTAGGATCAAGTTTTAAATCTTCATGATTAAGAACTTTAATTTCTTTTTCATAAGCCTCTACAATACCACTTATACTCATGTATCTTGGAGTATTAAGCTCTTTTACACAAGTTAAAAAGCAAGGAGTATTTACTTCAATTACCTCATATCCGTCCTCAAGCTGTCTTTGAACTCTTAACTTACCGTCTTTAAATTCCTCTATTTTCTGAACATAAGTAACTACCGGTATACCAAGTCTATGTGCTACCTGAGGTCCTACCTGTGCTGTATCTCCGTCTATGGCTTGGCGACCTCCAAACACAATGTCTACATCTTTAATTGCCCTTATACCTGCTGCAATAGTAGTAGAAGTAGCACAAGTATCTGCACCACCAAAGGCTCTATCACTAAGTAAAATCGCATCATCAGCTCCCATTGCAAGACATTCTCTAAGCATATAACATGCTTGAGGAGGTCCCATTGATATTACAGTAACTGTGGAATTTGGTATACTTTCTTTTAATAATAATGCCTCCTCCAAAGCATTTGCATCATCAGGATTTAATATTGACGGAACACCGTCCCTAATCAATGTTCCCTTTACAGGATCTATTTTTACTTCATTTGTATCCGGAACTTGTTTTGCACATACACAAATTTTCATATTAACCCCCTTACTTAAGTAACTTTGAACCTATCACAAGTTGTTGTACTTGGCTAGTTCCCTCATATATAGTAAATACTCTACAATCTCTAAACATTCTCTCAACTTTATAATCTTTTATATATCCATAACCACCATGTAGTTGTACAGCCTTTTGAGCAATTTCATTACAAACTTCAGTAGCATAGTATTTTGCCATAGAGGCGGCTAGTGTTACGTCCTGCTTAGTATCCATCATATAAGCTGCTCTATAAGTAAGTTGTTTTGCAGCCTCAAGCTTGGTGGCCATGTCTGCTATCATAAAGCTAAGTGCTTGGAAATCAGCCAATTTTCTGCCAAACTGCTTTCTTTCTTTAAGATATTTAATACTTTCTTCAAGACAGCCTCCTGCAACTCCTATTGCCTGAGCGGCAACTCCAAGTCTACCTGTATCTAGGGTTTGCATAGCAAGTTTAAATCCCTTGCCCTCCATTCCAAGTCTATCATTTTTATGAACACGAACATTTTCAAATATAATATCACTTGTAGCACAACCTATAAGTCCCATTTTATTCTCAGGCTTTCCACAAGAAACCCCCGGAAGTTTCATATCTACTACAAATGCTGTAACACCTCTAGTTCCAACTCCTTGCTGTGTCTTTGCAAAAACTACTGTAAAATCTGCAAGTGGTGCCATAGTTATAAAGCATTTTCTTCCATTTAATATATAATAATCTCCGTCTTTTACAGCTGTTGTAGTCATACTTCCTGCATCAGAACCTGCCCCCGGCTCTGTAAGTGCAAATGCCATTTTCTTTTCGCCTTTTACAACCGGTGTAAGATATTTTTCTTTTTGTTGTGCATTTCCTGCTAAAATAAGTGGACCACCTGAAAGAGAATTTGGACTTGAAACATATATACTTGCAACTCCTGATACCTTTGCAATCTCCTCCATAACTATAACATAACTTAGTGCATCAGCTCCTTGCCCCCCTAAATTTTTAGGAGTCTTTACACCAAAGAAACCTGCATTAGCCATTTTCTTTAGCATCTCTTCAGGAAACTTTCCTGTTTCTTCAACCTCATCTAAAAAATCCTTAGTAAATTCTGTTTGTGCAAAGCTTTGAGCAAGCTTTCTAATAAGCTCATGTTGCTCAGTAAAATAACACTCTGCCATATTACACCTCCTACTATTTTTTAAACTGCTTTATAAATTCTACTGCTATTTTTTTTAGTTTTAGCAGTTCAATTTTCTCATTTGTAGTATATGGAAATTCTTCAAGTCTAACTATGTATGCAGGTATTTTATATTTTGCAAGCCTATCTTTTAAAAACTCCCTTATTTCAATGTCTGTAAGTGAATGTTTTTCTTTTAAAATGATACATGCAACAATTTCTTCTTGAACAATTTCTGATTCAATTCCAATTACCTTTACTTCCTTAATCTCATTAAGTTCTTTTATTGCATTTTCAATTTCATAAGGGGAAATGTTTTCTCCACAACGAATTATCATTTCCTTAATTCTACCACTTATATGCAAGAATTTTTCATCATCAATATAGCCCATATCCCCTGTTTTTAGCCAACCATCATCTGTAAATACATTTTCATTTGCAAACTTATTATTATAATATCCAAGCATTACATTGTAGCCTTTTACTTCTATTTCGCCTTGTACAAACTTCTCACAATATAATGCTCCCTCTATGCCGTTAATTCTAATGTCTACATGTTCTATTGCCCTGCCTGCTGAGGCGGCTTTTTCTTCAATACTTGCATCTAAATTTGCAATAGTTACACAAGGAGAGGTTTCAGTCTGCCCATAAGACGGTTGTAATTTCATATCATTAAATATATCTGAAATGTATTTAAATTCCTCATATCCTATAAAAGAGCCTGCTATTATCCCTGATTTTAAATTAAGTGATGCAATCTCCTCTCTTGGAAACTTATTTGCAATAGCAAGAAACATACTTGGAACTCCGTTTAATATACTACATTTATGTTCCCTGATACATTTAACTATTTTTGATGACCTATTACTTTCAGGAATAACCATAGTTGTTTTACTTATTAAACAAGCTAATATTCCTGCTGTCAGACCAAAACAATGAAACATAGGAACTGCAATACAAAGTTTATCATTTTCATTCCAACGCATAGCCTCTGCTATCGCTCTTGCATTATTTACAAGATTGAATTGACTTAATAGCACTCCCTTTGGAATACTTGTAGTTCCGGAAGTAAACATCATACAAGCAGGTTTAAAGGGATTAAACTCATTATTAATTTCAAAATCTTTTTTTGAATAATCTTCATTTATAAGTTCTGAAATACTTATGATATTTTTTACTATTTTTTCTTTTTTTACAGGCTCTAAGGCTTTTTTTAGTTCAATGTCATTTGAATACATAATACAATCCAAATCAGAATGTTTTACTACATCAAGTAATTCTCTACCTTTAAAATAGGTATTTATAAGCACTGCCAATGCCCCAATTTTTTCAAGTGCAAAAAAAGAAATAATCCAATCGGGACTATTTAAAATAAATAGCCCCACATAAGAATTATTAGTGATTCCCATTTCTAGGAATTTATATGCTAAACAAGTACTTAATTTGTTAAGCCTATCCCAAGTGTATCTTGCATTATTATCTTCAATAGCAATCAAGTTGGGATGGGTTTTTGCTGTATCTTCTAAAATACTGCTTATACTTTTTTTTATTAATTCCATTTTACTTTATAAATAATGCCTTAGTTTCAAGCATATTATCAATTTCTTCTTTACTATATCCTAGTTCTTCTAAAACCTCTCTGCCATGCTCGCCTATTTTAGGGCCTCTTTTATAGTCAGGAACTCCCATTTCTTTGAACTTAACAGGTAATCTTACAAGTCTTCTTGTATTTCCGGTGTCATAGTTCATATCATAGAAACATTCATTTGCTATGGCTTGTTCATCATTTCTAATTTCACTCCAATTTTTAGCAAGTGAGAAAGGTATATCAGCCTTTGTAAGTATTTCATTCCATTCTGCAACTGTTTTCTTTCCCATAGCCTCCATAACTATATCATAAACCTTTGTACCAAGTTTCTTCTCCTGCATGTTTAAAACAGGGAAATATTCAGTGCTACCTACTAAGTCCTCTCTGCCTAGTGCAATCATAAACTTTTCATAGTAAGTATTATAGTCAGGCATACAAGTTTGAATAAATCTGTCGTCCTTTGTTCTCCAAGCTGCATTAAACGGATTAGCACTTTCTCTTACATCAATCGGATAATTTTGTGCTATTCCCTCATAATTAGATGCCTGAATCATCATTCCCATATTAAATATCGCACTTTCAAATAATGAAGATTCTACTTTTTCTCCAACTCCCTTGACCTTTGCTTGGAAAAGTGCCGCTAAAATTCCTGCTGCTAAATTCATACCTACATTGTGGTCGCCAAGCCCCGGAACTACATTCATCGGAACAGTTCCTTTTTGTCTTAAAGAGTCTAAATATCCACCTCTTGCAAAAAATGCTGTAAAATCAAATCCGGGAAGGTCTTTATCAGGCCCATACTCTCCATATCCTGTACAAAGTGCATACACAAGTTTCGGATATCTTACCTTAAGACTGTCATAATCAAGTCCTGCTCTTTCAAGTGCCTGTACTCTCCAGTTTGTTATAAGTACATCAGCAGTTTCAAGTAATTTGAAAAATGCCTCCTTACCTTTTTCATCTTTAATATTTATAGAAAGACAACGCTTATTTCCATTTTCCAAGTCCCAAGTAGTATTTTCTTCTTGGCTTAAAGGTCTACCCTCTGACGGAGCAGTATATCTTAGTGGGTCGCCCTTAGGTGCCTCAATCTTAATTACATCTGCCCCTAAATCAGCCATAAATCTTCCGGCAGTAGCTGCTGCAATAAAGTTGGCAAGTTCTACTACTCTTACACCCTCAAGTGGTTTATTCATAATCTTCTCCTTTTACTTAAAATTAGTTAATACTTATTATATACATGACACTGTACTAAGTAATTTAGATACAATATTTTTTATTTGTATTTTCTATTAAAATATTTATTTGGTACTGTCGCAAAACTAATTTTCATTAGTAACTATGTTTTCCGTACAGATACAGAGAAAACTATATTTGCTAATTTAAAGACTTTCTATTATATATCTTGTCCCCCATAGGGGGACAAGATATATAGGATAGCCATTTTACGACACCCTCTATAATAAATGAATAAATATATTTCTTTATTTTACAATAGCGAACAAATAATACTACCTTACTTTGAATCAAACTTTGTAACTACCATGTGAATTATATAAGGAATTATTACAACAGGAATTGTAATGTATCCAAGATATTTATATCCCCTTGCTACAATTACATTAAGACCTAATTGTGCAATTAAAAATGCTGCGAAAGTACAAATAAAAGTAACTAAAATAACATTTCTTCCCGGTTTAGCAGTAGGGTCAAAGCTCTTGTCTATTGCTGCACATATACGATTTGACATACCTGCTATCATATTTACAGCAGTAGATACAGAACCTAAAACTATCAAAATAGAAATAATAGGTCTTAACAAATCAGGTGCAACTCCTCTATTTACAAGAATCAAAAGAGGTATAGCCTCTTTTTGAAAGTCAGGGTTATCAGTAATAGCCATAAGTCCTACAACTGCCATTAAAATCATAACAATATTTACAAAAAATCCCATTACCATTGAAGTTTTTGCCTCTTCTTCGCTCTCAAAAGGTTTAGCATGTTGAACCATAAGACCTATACAACCAAGCTGGAATGAGGCATAAAGTATTCCTGACCACAATGCTTTTCCAAAAGATACCGGTGCGGCGGCACTTGCTGCTAAGTTTCTGCTTATATCTCCCCATTGTGCAATTATGTTTGGAATGTAAACTACCAAAAGTCCTACAACTATGAGTACTGAAAGAGTTGCCGCAACTTTTCTTACAACATTTGTACCATATACTGCAACTATAAAAATAAATACTCCAACAAAAACAGTTCCAATCCAATAATTTAAACCAAAAGCTGTTTCCATAGTCTTAACTCCGGTAGCAAATGCTGCGGCAGGAGCAACACAAATAGTAACAAAATATACTACCTCATACAAATTTGAAAAAACTACGGCATATTTCCCATAAAAACTGTTATTAAAACTTCTGTAATCATATAGATTATGTTTCTTTGCATACTTTAGAGCATACCACTGATAAAAAGCCCCTATTGCTTGAGTGAGTATACAGGTTATAAACGCCCAAATTCCAAAATTTACAAAAAACTGTCTTAACTGATTTCCGGAGGCAAAACCTCCACCGAATTGAGTAGTGAACCATACAAATGCAACACCCATAGCAATCGGCATTTTATTCTTGTCTATCATACTTCTTCCTTCTTTCTATTTTTCTACCTTATTTATTTTTAAAATAATCTATAATGCTTTCTAGTTCTAATAAATAAGAGTAGAAAAACTCATATAGAATATTTCAAATTCAAAATATTAAAGCATTTCCTTAAATGCTTGTAACATTGTGTTTGCTTGCTCATAATTAACCATTTGTCTATCAACTTCTATATTGATATGAGAAAGTCCATTTCTATCACAAGCTCTTTTTATTGGTACATAGTCAAATTCTTCCGGATCGCAAAACTTGGTCATAAGAACAATTACTCCCTTTGCACCATTTTCCTTTGCCTCATTTATAATATAATCAACTCTTTTTTTATCTCTATCATAAAGTAAAGTGCAGTTATCCATATTTGCAAACTTAACAGCAAGTGCCTCAAGTGGATCTTCCATGTTTGGAATATCTGTTCTATATTGTCTTGACTGAGCCGCTATATCATCTGCAACAACCTTAATATCATTGTCATCAAAGATACTTAGTAAATTCTTTGAATCTGCAAGTATCCCTGTAATATAAACTCTTGCATCATTCTTATCCTCAGCACCATTTTTTAGCTCTTTTATAATTTCTCTTACAAGCTTAGTATGTTCTTCCTTAAGCATAAACCAAGCACTTTTATAAACTGCACATCTATCTTTTTCGCTTATTTTATATTTGCTTATAACCTTGGCAAATTCCCTCATTACAGCATTATGCTCATTATAAATCTGATTACTTTTTCTAAGTTCCTCAGGGGAAAATTCTGCCCCTGTATATTTATTTAAATCCCTTATAATTCTTTCATAGCCTGCTTTTGTAAACTTAATACCATATTCCGGCTTTCTATTTTGTGGATAGGTCATTGGAATAAATGGTATATCTTTTACAGCATATTTCCAGTTTTGCCCTAAAGTCTTTAGTGAATCACAAAGTGAGGGTACAATTATTGCACTTACACCTTTATATTTTCCTTTTATACCAAGTTCAAGTACTGTCTGCATTATAGAGCATATAAATGCAGGATAATACATTTTTGCCTCATTTACTTCTATATCTGCTCCCCAAATTCCCATTGGAACAATTCCCATAGAATGTACTAATTCCTCAGGTGTGTAAACAGGAGCAACTGCTACTACCTTTTTACCCTCTGATAAATATTTATCAAGTTGCTTTTTAGGTGAGCTTGCAACTTCATAAAGTATCTCAAGTGCTTTCATTTTAATTTCCTCCTCTTAAAGACTACAAGTCCTTATTCATTTCCATAATTTCCATAAGTCCCTGAACTCTAGTATCATATTGTGCCTCAGAAAAGTTTCTAGGATCTGCTTGGTCGCCGTCAAATGAGGTTACAGGAATACCACACATATCTCCTACTTGTCTACTCATCTCAGGCATAAAACCTGACCAAAGTTTACAAGAACGATTTGTATGAACCAAAAGCCCCTCGACTGAATTATCCTTACAAAGCTTAACTCTATTATCTCTAGCACGCTCAAGATTGACACAATTAGGAACTTTTGCATAAGCTCTGCACATACCGTCAAAATCTTCATAGATAAAGCCAAAAGCATCTGCATATATAGTAGTTACCATATTTATACCACGACTCTTAAGTCCATTTGAAGTAGCTCTTAGCCATGGCCAACAAGCAATTCCCTCAAACATAATACGATACTTTTCTTCCTCTCTAAAAGTGGACACACCCTTTACATGGTTTTCCTCATACTCTTTTAAGAGTGTTTCCATAGCATCGGCAGCCTCTGCCTTGCCTCTTGCCGTTACCATAACAGCCATGTGATTAAGTAAATCAAAACCGTTAAAAGGCGATGGTTTATATCTTGCAGTTGCAGTTGCTTTAAGCCATGCTCTTGAACTTCTGCCTGATATTTTTCTTACTTCCTCATATCTGCCATTATCCCATTTTTTACCTGTTATTTCTTCTAGTTGATGTATTGCGTCCCAAAATTGTGCCTTTATATACTCTGCCATTTCATCTGAAACTTCGTAATCAGGATTAAAAGGTATATCAATCATAATCATTGGAATATTAAGTTCATTTGCTATATTCTCATACCACTTAATCATGCAGTTGCAAATGTTATTGCAACATAACACAAAATCAGGTAGTGGCATATTCTGTTCAGGGGCTTCTTTGAGCTTCATATATGCCAATGAAATTCTTGCATAGGCACATATATCATTGGAATATCCGTCCCCCTCACTTTCTGAACACATTCTTTCTCCACCTCCTCTTGCTGCAATTCCTGCTGCTTGGTTTTCAGGATAACAAACATATAATCCCAAGGTTTCAGGAATTTCCACAGGAAAGTTACTGGCACACCAACCCACTTTTTCGCCTCTTGCCTTAGCAGCAATACAATCGCTATAGGCTTTCATTGCAATTTGACCTAATTTATACTTTGCAGAATTAGGATCAGGTGCAGGTCTGCTTTTTTTTACTTCTTCTGCCATAAAAAATCTCCTCTCTTACTAAAATACTCTTATTTTAATAGTTAGTTAATAAACTATCAAACTTAATGAATAAATTACTTTAATGCTAAAAAATTACTTGTCTGCTTTTCTATATCCATATATTGCAGCCCCCAATGCTCCCATAAGCTGTGCATATTTATGATAATGAATTTCAACTCCAAGTTCTTTTGCTATAGCATTTCTAACCCCTGAGTTTCTTGCAACTCCTCCACTCATACATACTTCTTCTTTTATTCCAACTCTTTTTGCCAGTGCCACTACTCTAGTAGCAACAGACTGACATATCCCTGCAACTAAATCAGGTATATGAACTCCCTTTGCAAGTTGAGATATTACCTCAGATTCTGCAAATACTGTACAAGTGCTTGAAATGCTCGCAGGTGTTTTAGATAATGCCGCTTGAACTTCAAGTTCTGAAATATCGAGATTTAAAATATTTGCCATAACATCTAAAAATCTCCCTGTTCCTGCTGCACATTTATCATTCATAATAAAATTGGTCATCTTACCCTGCTCACTTAAAGCTAAAACCTTAGCGTCCTGACCCCCAATATCTATAACTGTTCTAGTATTTGGCATTAGAAAATGTACTCCAATAGCATGGCAAGACAACTCGCTTACTTGATAGTCTGCCCCCTCATAAGTATTTCTTCCATACCCCGTTGCAACAGTCAAAGCAATGTCTTCTTTGGGTAAACCACTTTCATTCATGACATTTTCAATAGCCCTTACAACTCCGTCTGTTCCTACTGTCGCAACAACAATAGAAGAACTTACTATATCAGTACCGTCTTTTAAAATAATAGCCTTAGAGGTAGTAGAACCAATATCAACTCCCAGTGTATACATAGATTCTCCTTATATTAATATTAATAACAGCCACTTACAAACTACTTTGTTACTGTCATATTTATTATATCAAAAAATCCAAAAGCCTGCGAGTAGGTATTGTTAAATTGTATTAGTATTTTAAATAGTATTTTTGATTATAACTAATTTAGTTCATATCTACTTTAAGTTGGTGAAATAAATTGTTTAAAATATATTATTATACAATATTACGGTCAATTCCACTAAATAATTTCACTTTATACTACAACATTTTGTACTAAATAGTCAAGATTATAGAATTGTTATTTTAATTAAAAAATTATTATGAAAAGCGACTACATGTTCAATATCATACTAGATTTTCTACTTTTTTTAAATACATCTATGAGCTATAATTAAAACTAACATTATAGAAAGGTTGTAAAACTAATGTATAGTCAAAACATAGAAAACTTATTAAGCAAAACAACATATTATCTAATAACAACTTTTAACAAAATATATGACGAAAAAAGTAGCTTTGAATTACTAGAAGATTATTTTCTTTCTAAGTGCATAGACACATACATAGATAAATTAACATTTTCTATCTTCAAAATAATAACTTCGCATAAATATTATATTGAGCTGACTGAGATAATGGATAAAACTGTATTGAATTATAACGAATATGAAGATATAAGCAATTTTGATTATATTGAAATATCAGATATAATCAAAACTGTAATAAAAACAGGTGCAAGTTCTTTAAACATATTCTTGTATAACAGTAATTCATTAATTACATTATCAGACCAAAGTGCAGTTGTTTTTAGTGATGATGAGGATTTACTTAAAGACATAAAAAATATATTAGAAATTGACGGATTACATTTTTTTAAAAAAGAGGAAGAAGTTTAAAGTAAATAAGCTCTTAGTTTTTATAAAAGCAAAACCAAGAGCCTATATACTTATAAAGATATTTTATAGCACCGTCTACCATACCTTGTATAATCTGTTTTTGTGCTAGAATAAATAATGTAATTATAGGAATCATAGCTAAAAATGCCGCTGAAAGTATCAAATCCCATTGTTTAACATAAGAGCCTACAAAACTGCTGACTGCAATCGGAAGTGTTTTAATCTTACCATTTAGTCCTAGCATAATTGCAGGTAAAAGATAGTCATTCCAAATCCATAGACCATTTAAAATTAAAATAGTCATCTGTACAGGTCGCATAAGTGGAAATATTATTCTAAAAAATGTTCCCTCAGGACTGCAACCGTCTATCTTAGCTGCCTCCTCAAGTTCATAAGGAATCCCCTTTATAAAACCATGAAAAATAAATACAGACATAGAGCCACCAAAACCTATGTATGCAAATATTATTCCCTTGTAGGAAGATAACATTTTTATACCTGTAAATGCTGCTATATTTTTGTATACTGTAAGGATTGGTAACATTACCACTTGAAAAGGAATAACCATAGCGGCAACAAGTATCATAAATATTGTATTTGACCAAGCCTTTATATGATTACGACTAAGTACCCAAGCAGCCATACATGAAAAAAGTGTAATTAAAACAAGTGAAACTAATGTTATAATCATTGAACTTGTAAATGAAGTCCAATAGCTGAAGTTTACGTTATTTATAACATTATTCATATTTGTAAGCGTCTGTCCCCAATTCTTTGGAAATGCTATCGGACTTATTACAATATCTGCACTTGTTTTTGCAGTATTTAATATAACAAGTAAAAACGGAAACAATATCAAAAATGTGAGTATAATTCCAACTATTGTGCCTATAATGCTTCTAGTTTTTTTTGCTATCATAATTCCACCTCTTTCTTTTTACTGATATATACTTGAGTAAGTGAAACTATTGCAAGAAATTACAAGGAAATTTTTATGCTTAATTTATAAAAAATTAAATCTTATTTTTATGCAATATGTATAAGACAATTCCTACAATTCATAGCTTTATTGTCCCACAAGGAACAGATTCTTTGGAGTCCATTTTTTTTATTTTTGTATAAAAAAAGAGAACTGTTGCTATGGTAGCTTTTTATCTGCTTTTGCAACAGTTCTATATGGATAATGATTTCGCCCAACTAAAGTAAATTTATAGAGAAAACTCATAGGCTCTTTTTATATGTAATTATATTATATCTCCTCAGTAACTCCTCTCTATAATCCTCGTCTTGAGCTGCTCTTTTTAATTCCTCTATTTTGCCCTCCTCAAGTAAAATTATTGTTAATTTTGAAAACTCTATTTTGCCTCTCTTTTCCCCCTCAATTATACCTTCCCTATGTATTGCCCTTTCTCTTTCAAGCAGTTTCATGTATTCCACCTCCATTGCTTTATTATTTTTAATTGCCATTACTCTTATTAATATGAAAAAATTGAGGTTATAATCTAAAAACAGAATCTAACCTCAATTTTTTTAACTGTTACTATGATATTTTCATCTACTGTTAAATACCATATAACAAAAAAACATCCAAAATCATAACACCAAACCAACAACTTCAAACCTTAAAACTTTCTCAAGTTCTGTTAAAGTTGTTTCTATTTGATAGCCAATCTTTCCTGCACTAAATATTATCTTATCCCTATCTTTTGCACTCTCATCTATGAATGTTTTAAAATTCTTTTTCATTCCAATAGGAGAACAACCTCCATGAATATAACCTGTAAGTGGAAGTAATTCCTTTGACTTAATCATTTCTATACTTTTTTCTGCCGCCACTTTTGCCGCCTTTTTCAAATCAAGTTCTTTTTCTACCGGTATTACAAAAACATAATGTTCTTTTGATTTACCAACTGTAACTAAGGTTTTAAATACATCTTTTGTATCTTCTCCCAAAAGATTAGCTACTTCAACTCCGTTAGTTACAGGTGTATCAACATAAGAATGAGAAGTGTATACAATTTTTTTGCTATCAAGTATTCGCATTACATTTGTTTTTTCAATATTTTTCATAACTAATTATCCATTAAAATTTTCTAATTAGACACAGCAGCTTTTTTCATCTTTTCTTCCTTATATGCTGCATAGAAAAGTGATATTGCTGAATATGCCATAACAAGTATAATTATAAACTTTAATGACTCTAAATTCAACTTAGTTATAAATCTATAGCCTACAAATACTCCAAGTATACCAAATAGTGCTATTGCCAAAGATGCCTTTCTATTGTATGCTCCCTCTTTTATAAATTTAATAGAGGCAATAGGTATAAGGTAAGCTGATGAACCCATCATTATAGGAAATGCTATTATTGGACTCATTCCAAAAAGACTTACTAATGCCATACAAGGTGCATATAGTCCTACACCTGCTGTCATCAAAGCTCCAAGTATAAAGTTTACAATAACTCCAATTACTAATTTATATCCATGCAAGCCGGTTGCTGTTCCACTTGACGGAATAAGATTGGCTACCTGCATTTCGAGAGAAGTTCTCTTACCTGTAAAAGGACCTCCCATAATAAGTTCTCCATACTCATCTCCTAGTCCAACGACCTTATCTATTACATTGGCAACTTTTATGCCTATCGGAACATCAAAGAGTGTATGAATAGTTCCATTTTCCTTAAGTTTTCCCGCAACTGTCATATCCTTGTCTATAAGAGGCTTTTTATCTTCAACTGCCTCTCTTAGTCTGTATACAGATTCGCAGTTAATTACAACTGCATTTGCTGCTGACGGAAGTTTTTCAGGTTCTTCCTCAATTCTTCTTATGTTGTGTGATAAGATAGGTTCACACTCTGCTGCATTTACAATGGCGTATCCATTTCCCTTTAAATCTAAATTTAACTTTGCATAAGTAGGAAATCCTGCACCACCAAGTCCTACAAGACCTGATTCTTCTATAAGTTCTCTGGCATCTGTTGATTCCAATGGTACAAATGTAGAAAAGTCTGTATTATTTTCTTCTATTACAATTTTTTCTTCATCTACACTTACAACCTTGCCTGAAATACTTGAAAAAAGATTTGCACCAAGTGAGCCGCTTGGTTTTACAGCAATTTTCTGACCTCTTAATACCTCATCTCCTGCTTTAACTATTGGAGATGACGCTTTTCCAATATGTTGTTGTAAAAAAAATACATAATCCATACAATTTCCCTCCTCTTACTATTTGAAACAGAAATCATAGACTTTTTTGTGAAAATTTTATCTTACACTTTGTATCTTAACCCAAAATGTGGTATTAATAAACATATAAAATAACATATCTATCATTAAAAAAATTCATATCTAACAATAAAAATTTGCATTAAAAAGAGTCTGTAAATCAAGCAAAGTATGAGGAAAAAACTATGGATATAAGCAAACTAATATTAATATGTGATATTGCAAAAACCAATAACTTAACACTTAGTGCTGAGCGTATGGGTTACACTCAATCAGGGGTAAGTCATTCCATAAAAAAGGTTGAGGAGGAAATGGGAATTACTTTTTTTAAGCACATGAAAAATGGAGTTCAGCTCACTTATGAGGGACGTACTTTAATGCCCTATATTTCAAGTATTGTAAAATCTTATAATATGCAGTTGTACCTAAAACACAATCTTTACCTGAAAAATATCGAGAAAATTTTCCAATTTCAGCCTTTAAAGAATACCCCTTTATTTCCTATGAATCAGACTTAGAGCATGATGATATACCTTATGCCCTAAAAAAATCAGGGGTTTCAATAAAGAAAAGTTTTTTTGTAGAAATGATTATACCATTATTCGTATGGTTGAAAATAATCTTGGTATAAGTTTACTCCCCGGAATGATTTTAGAAAACCATGAACAAGACATAATAAAGATTCCACTACTGCCTGCAACAGTGCGTACTCTAGGAATTGGCATTTCTCCTGATAACATGCTTTCAAAACCTGCTGACACTTTTATGAAATTATCAAAAAAAATTATATCAAAAATGGGGCGACAGTAATGCCGTCCCACCTTTTTATTTATTACTCATTTACTTCTTCTTTTCTAATTTCCTTAGTACGAATTTCTTTGCATATTTGCTCTACAAACTCTCCAAGTGGCTTAGCTCCCTCATCGCCTGCAAATCTACTTCTTACTGAAACTTCTTTTTGAGATGCCTCTTTTTCTCCCAATACAAGCATATAAGGAACTCTGTTAAGTCTTGCATCTCTAATCTTAAATCCTATTTTTTCTGAACGTGTATCAACTGTAACATCTACACCATTTCTAGCAAGTTCCTTTCTTACTTCCTCTGCATAATCTGCAAATTTGTCTGAAATAGGAAGTATTCTTACCTGCTCAGGGCATAACCAAGTAGGGAATTTTCCTGCATATTTTTCAATAAGCCATGCAAGTGTTCTTTCATAACAACCAAGTGAAGTTCTATGAACAATATAAGGACGTACCTTTGAACCGTTTTGATCTATATAGTATAAATCAAATTTATCAGCTATGGCACAATCAAGCTGAATTGTAATCATAGTATCTTCTTTACCATATACATTTTTAGCTTGAATATCTATTTTAGGCCCATAAAATGCCGCCTCTCCGTCTGCCTCTTTAAATGGTAAACCTTTTTCAATAAGTATCTTTCTAAGTGCCGCCTGTGTACTCTCCCAATAGTTCTCATCGCCTAGATATTTCTCTCTATTGTTTGAATCCCATTTTGAAAGTCTAAATGTTACATCATCTCTAAGTCCTAATGTTTCAAGTACATAAAGTGCCAGATTTAAACAATTTCCAAGTTCACTCTCTGCTTGGTCAGGTCTTATAACATTGTGAGATTCTGTTATGGTAAACTGTCTTATTCTTGTAAGTCCATGCATTTCCCCTGAGTCTTCATTTCTAAACAATATAGAAGTTTCTGCCATTCTAAAAGGTAAATCCCTGTATGACTTTTGAGAATTTTTGTAAGCATAGTATTGGAAAGGACAAGTCATAGGTCTTAGTGCAAATATTTCCTTGTCTTTTTCCTCATCTCCAAGCACAAACATTCCGTCCTTATAATGATCCCAATGTCCTGAAATTTTATAAAGGTCAGATTTTGCTAAAAGTGGAGTTTTGGTTCTAGTATAGCCCCATTCATAATCCTCTAAATCTTCAATCCACCTTTGAAGTTTCATAAGCATTTTAGTTCCCTTAGGTAAGAATATCGGAAGTCCTTGACCAATTACATCAACAGTTGTAAATAGCTCCATTTCTCTACCTAATTTATTATGGTCTCTTTTCTTAATGTCCTCAAGATGTGCAAGATAAGCCTCAAGCTCCTCTTTTTTATTAAATGCTGTTCCGTAAATTCTTTGTAATTTAGCCTTATTTGAATCGCCTCTCCAATATGCCATAGATGATGATATAAGTTTAAATGCCTTAATTCCCTTAGTGCTTGGAATATGAGGGCCTGCACATAAATCTACAAATTCTCCCTGCTTATAGAAACTTAAAACTGCATCAACAGGTAAATCATTAATTAATTCCACCTTATATGGTTCTTCTCTTTCCTGCATAAGCTTTATTGCCTCTTGTCTTGGAAGTTCAAATCTTTCAAGCTTATAGCCCTCTTTTATAATCTTTTTCATCTCAGCCTCAAGCTTATCAAGGTCTTCTCTTGAAAATGGCTCATGCTCTATGTCATAATAAAAACCATTTTCAATGCTTGGTCCTATTGCAAGTTTGGCATTTGGAAATATTCTCTTTACTGCTTGTGCCAGTACATGAGAACATGTATGTCTTATTGTTCTAAGCCCCTCTGCATCATTTATAGTTGCAATCTGAAGTTCGCAATCCTTATCTATAATTGTTCTTAAATCTATTACCTTGCCGTCAACAATGCCTGCACAGGTTACTCTTGCAAGTCCCTCGCTTATATCATTAGCAATTTCATACACACTCATCGGTTTGCCGTATTCTTTTACAGAACCGTCCTTTAATGTTATCTTCATATCTACTCCTTTTTAACTCTTACTTAAATCCTATTCAACAATTATATATACCACATTCATAAATTAAAAACAATATCCGACTAAAAAAAGAGATTATTGTAAAATAGATTTTAAGCGTTAATTTACATATATTTAAGCTATTTTTATAGGTTTTAGAAAACCCCAATGTATAAATATTCTCGTTATATAAACTGTATAAGATTAAAAATATATGAAAAGTTGTTTTTTTGTTTTCTATATTATATAATTGTGCTATATGAAGATAATCAATTATAAAGGGGGATTTTATATATGGCAAAACATGGATTTGGTCGTCTACTTGCAATTACTGCTATTTCAAGTGCAGTGGCAGCAGGTATAACCTATATTTTACAATATCATTCATTCCACAAAGAACTTGAAAAAGAATTTCATAATTTTGAGGGAGAGGAAGAAGTTGCACAAAGTAAAGTTTCAAATGTTCCTGATAGAAAATATGTTGCACTTAATGCAGATAAAGATGAATTTATAGTTGCCGCCAAAGAAACAGCAAATGCTGCAAAGGGAATGGCTGCAGCTGCAAAAGGTATTCTCAAAGATGTAGGAGATATTTTACTTGATAATACATCAAGCATTAAGTCTGTTTACGATGATACCTCTAAAAACTTAAAGTCAGAGATAAAAAAAGATGATGAAAAACTTTCCGAAAAAAAATCAGATGACAAAGATTCAGATGATGAAACTTTGGATAATGAAGTTTTAAATGACGAAAGTTTAAATGATGACGAAGATTTAGAAGATGATAATGTTGATGAATCTAAATCAGAGGATACTAAAAAAAACATTATTAAAAAGAATGTTGTTATTGAAGTAAAATAAATAAAGTTGTTACAAAATAGGGCATGTTGCAGAATTACTTGTTTTTAATAACTCTTGAAAAACCTTGTAAATTATACAGTTTTATATAGGGTGTTACAAAATTAACTTTATTAGTATTATTTATTCTTTTTGTTTTCCGTAGAGAAACCAAGAAATATATTTGCTAATTTAAATACTTTCTATTATATATCTTGTCCCCCTACGGGGGATAAGATATATATGAACAGCTATTTTACAACAACCCCATAATTAAATAGTGATATATCTTTATATTTAGAAATACGCTTTGCAACAGTCCCAATAAATAATCACATAAATCACTTTGTTTCACTGTGAAAAACAGGATAGTTCCAATAACAAATATTTATTAAAATAAACTTTGCCACACTTTAAAACTATAACTATATAATTTTGCAACAGCTCAAACTAATATCTAATGTATCTTATCCCTAGAAAATTTAGGAAACAAATAAACGATACAAAACACAATTACTAAAACCACAATCTCAGGAATTAGCCAAGACATACCTATTTCAAATAATGGCAATTTCTTATATAAATCTAATACCTTTGAAACTACAAAAGAATCTCTTATCCACTCCGGAAGTGCATTTAACAAGTCCCCTATACTAAATACACAGGCAGTAAAGATACCTGCTTTCCAAATAAAACTATTATCCTTAAATTGTTTAGTAAAAAGAGATAAAAATATTGTAACTATAGTTATGGGATATAAAAACAATAAAATAGGTATTGAATATTTTATAATATTAGTTAGTCCTACATTTGCAATAATAGCACTTACCACTGTAAAAATAATTGCATAGGTCTTATATGAAAATGAGTTTGGAAACATTTCCACAAATATATCAGCAGTTGAACAAATTAGACCTATGGCAGTTTTAATACAGGCAACAGTAATTAAAATTGCTAAAACTATATTACCCAAATTACCCAAGTAATATTTTGCAATTTGAGCCAGTGCAATACCTCCATTTTCAGAAATCTCAAATTTTCCCACACTCATTGCCCCTATAACAGAAAGTCCTATATATATTACAATCATTAAAAATGAACATATAGCCCCTACTTTTGTAATACAAAGCACAATATCCTTAGTCTTTTCAACCTTAAATTCCTTAATTGTATTTACCACTATAATACCAAATGCAAGTGAGGCAATAGCGTCCATAGTATTATATCCGTCAGTAAACCCCTTAAAAAAAGCTGTACTTTGATATGACTCTTGTGGATTTATATTAGAAATATCTCCCATAGGTGAAAATACAGCTCTTATAATGAGTATCCCTATTAAAATTAAAAATAAAGGATTAAGTATCTTTCCAATCCAAACTAAAAGTTTTCCGGGGTTTAATGATATATATAATACTACTAAAAAAAACATTAATGTAAATATAAATAGACCTACTTGATTATAACCTTTAGGTATCATAGGTGTAATTCCTATTTCATATGGAACTGTTGCAGTTCTAGGTATTGCAAAAAAAGGCCCTATGGTAAGATAAACAAGTATAGTAAAAAAGTATGCCCATTTTTTAGAAACAAGCTTAACAAGTGAAAACATATTTTCTTTTCCTGCAAGACCTATTCCAAGTACTCCTAAAAATGGTAATCCTGTAGCAGTGAGTATAAAGCCGATAATAGCTATAAATACATTTCTGCCTGCCTCCTGCCCTAGGTGTATAGGAAATATCAAATTTCCTGCCCCAAAAAATAGTCCAAACAACATTGAACCTATAAAAATATAATTTGATACACTTAACTTTTGTTTCATTTTTTGTAACTCTTCCTTATACTCTTTTATTCCCCAATTCTCTACCGTAAAAAAACATATACTGTTGAATAACTCCTGCAAAACCTGAATATTTATTAATTGGAAAATTTCCATTATATCTTTCATCAATTACTCTTTGAATCCATACATCTATTGGAAATGTTGCAATTCTATGATACCCAAAAAGTGCAGTACAATTTGCTACTTTAACCCCCACTCCGTTAAATTCCTTAAGTTTTTCTATAAGCTTATCATCAGATAAATTATCAAAACTATCTAAATCCATACCCTCATAGACTTTTCTTGCTGTATCAAGTATGTAAGCTGCTCTATAACCCAAAGAACAGGCATTTAACTTATCAATATCTGCATTTGCAAGTTCTTTTGCAGTAGGAAACGCATAATATTCTATTCCTGATAAAGTTTCTTTCTTTTCTCCAAACTGTTTTGAAAGTTTCTCAATAGAACTTTTTATGGCAGGAATATTTTTTCTTTGTGATATTATAAATGATATTAACATTTCCCACTTATCTTGCCTTAATATCCTAATTCCTCTCGAAAACTTAGCTCCTTTAGTCAAAAACTCATCTTCTCTTGGAATACTTCTTGCAAAATACTCATAGTTAGTGTCCATATCAAAGTAATTTTTCCAAAAGCTCTTATACTCTTTTTCATCACAATCAAGTTCATATACAAAATATTTTTCATTGCCTAGGCTTTTTTCCCCTATGGTATAAATGTTTAAAAGTCTATCATTTGCAATAAGCCTAAAACTTCCTTCAGAGATTTCATTAAACCTAAAAATCTGTCCACTTAAAGCAATCTTTCTCATGTCAAGCTGTGGATTTGATAGTGTATACATAATTACCTCATTTTCTAATAATTATTTAAAATTAATTCCGTCAATACAGTTATTATAAAGAAACTCCTTAGCCTTTTTCATATCTCCCCCCACTTTACGGTTTATCTCACAAATAAAGGGATAATCGGTAGGATAGTCGATATTTTCCAATATAAATTTCCAAGCATGCTTTAAATTATTTACAGAGATAATGTCATCAACTTTCATGTTTGGAATACTAAGTCCCTCGTAAATCGCCTCAGTTTCAGGATAGGTAACTGAAATCCCCTCAAGATTTGCACTTTTCCATATATAGTCAATAATATTTCTCTTTGCAACAAAAATATTTTGCTCAACTGTCATGTTAAATTTATTTTCCATAATTTAGCCTTTCATAACTATACATTAAATATGCTCCCACCTATAAACTCCCTTAGAATTGAATTTCTAAGCACATTTTCAGACGGTATCACTAGAAAATAATCTAAAAAGTCTAAAAGCCTCTTTGCCTCGTCATACTCCTTACTTTCCTGTAAAACACTATAAAGCAAATTTTGTGCATAAGGTTTTAAGATAGCAAGTTCATAAATAAGAGCCGAGTTAAATACTACATCTGCACTTTCCTGATATGGGAAAATGTTTTCGTCCTCTCCTTTTCTTACAGAATTCCACATTTCAAGCGTGCTTGTTGCATTAATTCCCCTATTTTCAGAATCTCTTACCATTCTCCTAAGTAGCCTACCGTCAGTTGTATTAATACGATTATTAGCATCAATATTTAACTGAGTAAGTGCTGAAATATAAATTTTATATTTAAACTCTTTTGGCAATTTATATAACAACTCATCATTTAAACAATGAATCCCCTCTATAACAAGTATATCCTCTTTTCCAAGCTTAAGTATCTCTCCCTGTTCTCTTTGCCCTGTTTTAAAATTAAACCTAGGCATTTGTACACTTTCGCCCTCTAAAAGCCTTGCTATATCTTCATTTAATTTCTCAACATTTATTGCCTTTAATGACTCAAAATCATAGTTTCCCTGTTCATCTTTTGGGGTGTCTACTCTATCCTTAAAATAATTATCCACTGCAACAGGATGTGGTACAAAACCATTTGCAAGAAGTTGTGAAGATAATCTATATGAAAATGTAGTCTTTCCGGAAGATGACGGACCTGCTATCATAACAAGTTTGACCTTATCTCTTTTTGCTATTTCCTGTGCAATATCTCCTATATTCTTTTCCATAGTAGCCTCTGCCATTAACAAAAGCTCGGTAGAATTTCCCAAAGTAATACATTCATTTAAAGAACCTATATCCGACATATTAAGTTTTTGCCCCCACAAGGTATCTTTCATAAGTCTGTCAAAAATCTTATCAGTAGGTTTAAAATGTGGAAGTTCATCAGGTTTTGTATAATGTGGTATAAGTATTATAAAACCGTCCTTATATTCCATTAAATCAAAGGCATATATACTTTCTAAATCTAAAACAACTCCACCTACAAAATATCCCAAAAAATCCTCTAAAACATAAATTGACTCATTTGAATTTCCTCTATATTTAAAAAGTATCTCCCTGTCTTTCATACCACTTGCCTTAAAAAACTCCAAACACCAATTAGCATCTTCTTTAAGTTCTATAATCTTTTTCTTTGAATTTATAACTTCCTGCATATTTCCTTTTAAGGCAGTTACAAACTCTTTCGTAATATTAATCTCTTTATCAATGCTTATGTAAAGTCCATTTCCTGTGGAAAACTCAACATAAGAAGAATTATAAAACCTACTTGAATTTTCTGATAACTTTTTAGCGTCAATCTTAGTAGTTGATAAATCATCTAATTTTTTAAATACGTCTACATTTTCCATAATATTGGTTTTAAAATCAGGATAAAATGTATTCATTGTTTTGCTAAATGCTATATTAAACAAAAATACAACTGTATTTTCATAAGCTTTTCTAGCTTTTTTATCTTTAATAGTAAAAAATTCCAGCATAGAATCTTCTTTTAAAGTTTCATCAACATTTACAAATCTAAAATCCTTTTTAACTAAAAGCAATCTGTCCGTGCTTTTGCTTACTCTTTTATATATATCAATAAACTTTGTATTTAAACCAAAGTCCTCTACTTTTGCAAATACTTTAAACATAAAACCTCCTACATAACTACATCAGGAATATCTTTTCTAAATTTCACTATCTCAATTTCATTAGGAAGTATATCAGTTAATTTTTCAAACATATCTTCAATAAATATATGTTCAATGCCATAATGACCTGCGTCAATTATACATATTCCTGCCTCTCTTGCATCTATCCCCTCATGGTGAGTAATATCTCCTGTAATTAGAACCTGAGCATTTTTCTTTAATGCCTCCTTATACATGCCCTTTCCTGACCCCGGGGAAATCGCCGCTCTTTCAATAAGCGTATCTTGTAATAATTCACTTCCATAAACTCTCACAAACTCAAGTTCAAATTTATCTTTTACAAGTTCTACTAAATCCTTAAGACTTAAACTTTTACTAAGCTTTCCAACCTTTCCGATGCCTAAAGCCTTAGTTTCATTTTCAAGTTCCAACTCATTTGTTTTTTCCAAAACTTCTCCACTTATGTCTAAAAGTTTCGCTGTTTTATCAGCCATACAATTATAGGCAATGTCATAATTTGTGTGCATTGAAATAAGTGAAATTTTATTTTCAATAAGGCTTAAAAGCCTTTTTCCTGTTATATCAGTATCGACTATTTTCTTTAAACCTGTAAATATAAGTGGGTGATGTGTAATAATAAGGTCAACTTTTTCAGTAATTGCATAACTTACAACTTCGCTTGTAGCATCGAGAGCAAGCAATATTTTTTTTACCTCTTTATCATTTCTACCTACTAAAAAGCCTGAATTATCAAAGTCCATAGCCAAAGAAACAGGCATAATTTCGTTTAATTTTTCAAAAATTTCTCTACAATTCATCAAGTGCCTCCTCTACTATACTTATATAACTTTTAACCTCATTCTTTCGTTTTTCTATCTCAAAAGTATTCTCTTTTATACTAAGTTTCTCATATATTTCATTGTACTTATTTAGTTCCTTTTCTAAATACTGTTTAAGTACCTTTGATTTCTTGGCTAAAAGCATTTTCCCAAAGTATAAATCTTTTTCTGAAACAAAAGTTTTTGTTTTTTTGTAAAATGCCTTTATAATGACATAATATTTGCCCTCATCAATAAGCATTTCCTCATCTTCTATAAAAAAGTCATTTTCATATAAATACTTTCTAAAGTCATACCAATCAGATTGTGGGGATAATATAAACTCCTTGACACTCATTCTTAAATCTTTTCTTTTTTCTAATATCTCAGTTATTAAATTTCCACCCATACCTGAAATTATGACAGTGCCGGCCTCGCCCTCTTTTAGCTTTTCTAAACCGTTTGAAAGCCTTGTTTCTATCTGACCCACCAGATTATACTTTTCTATATGCTCTCTCGCCCTTTGTAGTGGTGCTTTTCTAAGGTCAAATGCCAATGCTCTTGGTGCAATTTTATTTTTTACTAAATATATAGGCACAAGTCCATGGTCAGTACCTATGTCTGCTACTACATTTTCCCTTGTTACCATTTTTGCTATTGTTTCTAATCTCTTTGATAAATTCATTATTCTAAATGTATGCCTTTTTTCTTTAATTCTTGTTGACTAAGTGTTATCTCTTGAAGTCTTGCCATATCTGAACTCTTTGCCGCTTTTATTCTCTCTCTATCTAAGTAATAAAGTTTTACAGTAAATATAGATTCCTCTAACATTCTTTTATGATTTTCTCCTACACTTTCTGATAAACCTATACTAAGAAGTTTAGTTACAAAGTTTTGCATTTTCTCATCTTCAATGTAATCATTTATAATACTTCCGACCTCAGTTTTACCATTTTCGTAAAGTTTATAAATCTTTGTAAGCACTTCAATATAATAATCATTTATAAATTCTTCAGGGGAAATGTTCTTTTTTATACTCTCATATAAACTTATATCTTCTGAAAGCATTGAGATTATAAAGCCCTGACTTTTTAGGATTTCTTTTTCCTTAGCACTTAGTTTATTATTTGAAGTACTTTTATTTGGGGAAATGTTTTTGTTTTGGGAAATGTTTTTATTTGCGACATTTTTATTTACACTAATATCTTTTTTATTCCCCTGCTTTAAATCAATTAAGTTTTTCATATACTCATAGCTAATATTTTGTTCTTTGCATACAGATTGCATATAATTTTCTCTTTCAAAATTTTCATCAAATAAAAGCAGTCTATCTGCAATTTCCCTATAAAATAATGTCTTTTGCTCAGGGTCTATTAAATCATAATCAGTTTTTAAAATATCTATTTCCCATAAAAACGCATTTTTAGCATTTTCAATTCTTTCTAAAAACTTTTCCTTACCTAAATTAACTATAAACTCATCAGGGTCTTTAAATGGTTTCATATTTAAAACTCTAACACTTATACCTAGTTCCCTTAAAATAGGAATTGCCTTTTTAGCGGCATTTACACCTGCATTATCTGAATCATAAGTAATTATAATTTTTTGCTTATATTTTTTTATAAGGCGTACATGCCCTAGTGTAAGTGCTGTCCCAAGTGAGGCAATCGCATTTTTAAAGCCTGCTTGATGAAGTGCAATCACATCCATATATCCCTCACACAATAAAAAATAATCTTCGCTTGAAGATTTCGCAAAGTTAAGACCATATAAATTCTGACCTTTTTTAAATATAATGCTTTCAGGCGAATTGAGATATTTCGGATTTCCCTCTCCCAAGATTCTCCCCCCAAAGCCTATTACATTTCTATGAACATCTATTATAGGAAAAATAACTCTATTCCAAAATGTATCATAAGTTCCTTTTTCTGAAAACTTAACAAGCCCTGTTTGCTTTAAAATCTCATCACTATAACCAAGACCTTTTAAATATTTATGTAGTTCGCCTCTTATATTTCCTGAAAAGCCCAAAGCAAAATTTCTGATTGTATCATTATTTAATTTTCTTTTTTCAAAATATGCCATACCTGCATTTGGCAACTGCATTATTTTATGATAATAAAATCTTGCTACCTTACTATTTATCTCAAGCAAAAGATTTCTAAGTTCTAAACTCTTTCTTTCTTCCTCACTATACTCTTTTTCAGGTAAGCTTACCCCTGCCCTTTCTGCTAAAACCTTGATTGCCTCTTTAAAGTCTATGTTTTCATATTTTCTTATAAATGAATAGACATCTCCACCTACACCACAACCGAAACATCTAAATATCTGCTTTGAGGGCGACACCATAAAAGAGGCTGTTTTTTCATTATGAAAGGGACAAACTCCTGTATAGTTTGCCCCCTTTCTTTGCAATTTCATGTAGGAGGAAATAACTTCTACAATATCATTTTTTGAGCGAATTTCTTCTATTAAATCTTGTGGATAAAACATATCTCCTCCTTATCGTTTATTTTTTAATATACCACATTTTTAGTATTATTACAAATAGCAGAAACTAAGTGAGGGTATTGCAAAATAACCGTCCATATATACTTGTCCCCCTACGGGGGACAAGTATATAATAGAAAGTATTTAAATTAGCAAATATGGTTTTCTTAATTTCTCTATGGAAAACAAAGAAAATAACACTGCTAATAAAAACTAATTTTGCAACACCCTCAATATACATTATATAATTTATAAATTTTAAATATTATTTTGCAAGCCCTAACTCTTTATTTAACCAATTAATTGCAGCAACTGTTACATAGTTATATGGCTGATTGAAGTGAGGCATAAAGAAAATATCTAAAAGTGCCAACTCTGCCATAGTAACTTTCTTTTGAATAGCAAGTGAGAACATATTTATCATTGCAGACATATCATAAGTTGAAGTCAACTGACAACCAACAATCTGCTTATTATCTTTTCTATAAACAATCCTAATCTTTACCATAGGATTTTCAACTTCCATAAACATTGGTAGTTGTGTATCTTCAAAATCTGAATATTCTACTTCAATTCCCTCTGCTTTTGCAGCTGCAACACTTAAACCTGTACTTACAAGTCTTTGATCATAAATCATTAATGCAGATGAACCTTGTACTCCAAGACTTTCTACCTTTGTACCACATATATTATGACCTGCAACAATTCCACTTCTTACTGCGTTTGTTGCGAGGGCAATGTAATTTGTTCTGCCTCTTGCATTATCAAAAAGTGTAGCACAATCGCCTATTGCATATACATCAGGGTCAGAAGTTCTCTGAGTTAAATCAGTCAAATAAGCACCATTTTTATAAAGTTGTAAATGCTCCTTGCCAAGTTCATTATTAGGTCTAAAGCCGATTGCACACACAACCATATCAGCATCATAAACACCCTTGTCAGTTACAACTGCTTTAACCTTTGTTTCTCCCTTAAACTCAACCACCTTTTCTCCAAGTGCAAACTTAATGCCATGCTCTTGCATCTTTGTCTTTAAAATGTCGGAAAACTCAGGGTCATAATACACATTAAGTATATAATCTACCATGTCTATAAGAGTTACACTCTTTCCAAGTCTTTCAAATGCCTCTGCAAGCTCAACTCCAATATATCCACCACCAAGAACTACTACATTTTTAATATTAGGATCTTCTAGCTTTGCAATAACATCTTGTGCATTTTGATAAAGCTTTACCATTTGTACATTTTCCAAATCTATTCCCTTAATATTAGGCCTATTTGGAATAGAACCGGTTGCAAATACCAGCTTGTCATAGCTATCATAGCCCTCTGTACCGTCCTCATATCTCACATGAACTTGTTTCTTATCAAAATCAACAGATAAAATCTCTGTATTCATGTAAACCTTTGCTCCTTTTGATACAAAGTCCTCTGCCTTTTGATAAAAGAGCTTTTCTCCTGAACAAATTTGTCTACCAATCCATAATGCCATACCACAACCTAAGAAAGAAATATTGCTATTTTTCTCATATATTGTCAGCTCATTTCCCGGATATGATAAAATTGTGTTTGCACAAGCAGTGCCTGCATGGTTTGAACCTATAAGAATAATCTTTGACATGGGTGTCCTCCTATTTTTCTAAAACATCTTTATAATTTTTCAGCAATTCATAAGCCCTATTCCTAGTAGCCTCCTTTATAAACTTAATATACTTAAGGTCCTTTGAATCACTGTCAATTTCAGTACCTGCAATTTCTGCCGCTTTCTTATCCCTGCTTTTTCTCCACTCATCTTGAGAGTTTACAAGCTTTGATATATCAGCATCATCAATTCTATTAAGTATAACTTCCTCAATACTTTTTAATTCATTTTCCCAAAGTGTAAGTATACTATTTTCAAAATTGATTTTTTCCAAGTAAGTATAGTTATCTTTAGGTTCTTTTTGACTTTTAATTTCTCTATCAAGCTCTACAAGCCTTTTAAGTGAAGTATAAAAGTCATTTTCTTGTAAATCTGTATCTTTTGAGCCTGTTCCTGCAATCATAGCAATGGTGGGAGTAATTTCATTTTCAGAATAATATTTCTTTCTGGCATAGGATATAAAGGTATCTGTCAAAATGCTTGAAATAATACCCAATATAACAACCCAAAATATAATACTTTTTTTATAAGAATTCTTATCCATAAATACCACCATAAACTATAAAATAGCAAACAATCAATTACGATATAAATATAACATACTTGTAGAATATTTTAAATAGCTAATGCAAAATTTAATATTTATTTTATTAAAGCCAATTTCTAATGATTAATGGGGGGATGCCCTCGCCGACGGCGAGGGCATC
>CALALP010000018.1 GCA_937925515.1 uncultured Lachnoanaerobaculum sp.
GGGGATTCCTCGCCGACGGCGAGGAATCCCCCTAATTCGTATTATCACAAATTATAGAATACTTATAGTTATATTTTATATTGACTTTGAATGAAGTATTCATTATAATGATACATAGTTTTGAATACTATGTGCATAGTATTCTGAAATTTTATGAAAGGAGGGAGGGACGGTTTCATTAAGTTAAACCCTAATTTCTTAGTGTAACGCCCTCATAAGAGTAAATGAATTATAAACTTATTGGCGATAGTTGCTCAGACTTAGACGAGGAGCAAATCAAAGAAAATAAAATTATTATAGTTCCACTTATGCTCCAAATAGGAGATTATCATGTAGTTGATGATGATAAATTTAATCAAATAGATTTTATACATAGAATGGCAGCGTCAAGTATAGGCCCTAAGACTGCTTGTCCGTCTGCTGAGGCATTTAAAGAGGCTTATGAAAAATGTGATAAAACAGACGGTGTATTTGTTGTAACATTGTCAGAACATTTAAGTGGCACTTATCAAAGTGCAGTGATAGGTAAGCAGATGTATGAAGAAGAACATGGCAAGAATGATAATATATTTATATTAAATTCAAATTCTGCCTCAGCAGGTCAATTTAGACTACTTAAAGAGATTGAAAGACTTATAGCACAGGGGCTTAATTTTGAGGAGATAAAAAATAAAATTACTGCACTTCGTGATAGACTTAAGACTTATTTTGTGCTTGAATCTCTTGAAAACCTTAGAAAGAATGGCAGAATTTCAGGTTTATCAGCATTTTTTGCAACAGCACTTAATATAAAGCCTGTAATGGGAGCAGTTGGGGGAGTTATTGTAAAGCTTGACCAAGCAAGAGGTATAAACAAGGCATTAAAAAGAATGGTAGAGCTTGCAGTAAAAGACGCAGGAGAACTTGCAAAAGAAATGACTGTATGTATTACAAATGTCAATGATAAAGAAAGAGCAAATTTTGTTGCAAATGCTTTTAAAGCCACAGGAAAGTTTAAAGAAATACTATTTTCAAATGCAGCAGGTGTAGCAACAGTTTATGCAGGAGAAGGTGGGATTGTAATAGGGATTGGGTAATAGTTTAAGTTTTACATCATTAGCCGGAACTTGGAAACAAGACTCAAGAGGTTGGTGGTTTTATAGAGGGAATAATACCTATCCTACTAAAACATGGGAATGGATAGATGGAAATAATGATGGAGTTGCAGAATGTTATTATTTTGATGCAACAGGTTATTTATTAGTAAACACTATGACACCTGACAGATATAGTGTAAATAGTAATGGAGCATGACAGGTAAATGGAAATGTACAGACAAAGAGAGTTTCAAATAAAGTTTCAAATACTACATCACAAAATTCAGATGCTTATGCACTTATAGATGCTATTAAAGATAGTAAGGTAAATTCAGATAATGAACTACTTAAAACCTTAGTAGATAAAAGTAAGGAAAGGTATAATTTTAAGATTAGACTAAATGGTCAAGATTACCTAGTATTTGTATCTTATAAAGCAAGACTTGTAAGGCTAAAAAAAGGAGATGTAAAGATTATAGAGGGAAGTACAGAAGATGAAAGAAGTTTTTATTGTTATCCAAATACAGGTAAAATAGTTGGATATAATCATTCTTCTGGTGTAGGACTCTATCAACAAACTGGTGTATATGAAATAATAGATAATAGATTGGTAAAAGAGTATTTATTCACTTCACAAGAGTTAGCTGTTGCTGATGCTGAGTATGTGGACTATGGTTTTGAGGACACTTATACAATAGAAAGAGCAGGAAAAGAACAATCTGTAACTAGAGAAGAGTATAATAATAAACTTGAAGAAGTTACAAATATAAATGATATAAAGCAATTAGCCTATTTTGGTTTAAGTGGTGATTTCTATAAAGAAGGTTCTGAAAGAGCCTTAACCGATTCAGAGGTCTTAAATCTTTTATATAGCAACTTAGAGTAGTTTTATATCAAGAGATTATACTAACTTTTGATAAGGTAAATGGTTAAAATTAAGTTCTAAAGAAAATAAAAAAAGTATATAATAAAGATATTGTTATAAAACTAAAGGGAGTAAGCATGAAAAGATATTTGCTAGTTATTTTATGTGTATTTCTTTGTATTGGTGGTTGTGGGAAGAGTTCTAGTAAAAAACAGGAAACTGAGAGTGTAAATAAACATTCTAAACATAAGAAAGATACATCAGAAAATTCAGATAAAGAAGATGAGGTTTTAGAAAAAAAACTTCCTGAACATACTGCACTTGATGATGGCAATCTTTTTGGAAATACTTTATGTTATGCCAGAATGTTAAAGGTAGAGGATAAATTATATTTTAGAAATCCATTTGATAATGAAAGACTTTATTCTATGAGTAAGGAGGAAGTTCCCAAACCTGCATTTGGGGAAGTTTATCCTAAAGATATGCACTATAAGGACGGGTATATATACTATGCTAATACCGGAATCGGAGATACACATGTCAAAGGTATAGATAGAAATATTTATAGAATAAATATAGAAGATAGTCAGATAGAAAGACTTAGTAATGTTGAATTTGATGATTCGGAAAATGATGTATGGCTTAGTTTTGATACTATGGTTGGAGATGATTGTTATTACGGCTACTATGACGGAAAAAAACAAGGTTATTGTATAGCTAAGGTAAATATAAACACAAAGCAAAATACTATTATTTATTTAATACCAATGGAAAATTGTAGTAGAAGTCCTATGATTAACGTTGTAGATAATAAGATTTATTATATAGCAAAGAATGGATTAAATACCTACAACATGGATACAGGAGAAAATACCCTAGTTATAGAAAATTTTACTTGTAGCAGTTATATGATATATGACAATAAAGTATATTATTCTAAAGGAATTAGAGAAGAAGAAACTAATGCCTCAATCAAGGTTAGGTCGTTATCTGACGGTAATGCAGAAGATATTTATGTTGCACAGGAAACTACTGATGTAATTAATGATATACAATTTAATATCTATAATGAAAATATTTATTTTGTAACAAAGTCTAGCGACGTAGAAAGGGCAAAAGATGTATCTAAGTTATATATTTATAAAATGTCAGACTCAAGTAAAGAACTGGCAGAGCTTTCACCAAGAGCAAACTGGTTTAATATATTTAATGGAAAGATATATTATAAATATTCAGATAGCAATGATATAGAACTTAGCCGTTCAGAACCTATTTATAAAATATCAATTAATTCTGATTTAGATGTAGATAAGCTACCTAAGGCTAGAGTATTTGAGCCTGAAGAATTCAATAAAGGTTGGAAAACTGTAAATAACTCTTGGTATTACTATGAAGCCGGAAAACTGACAAAGAATAGTTGGAAAGAATTAGACGGTTCTTGGTACTACTTTGATTCTGATGGGAAAATGCTACAAAATAACTGGGGAGATATAAATGGTTCTTGGTATTATTTTGATACTAATGGAATTATGGTAAGAAATAATTGGATATTAGTAGGAGATTTGTGGTACTACTTTAATCCTGATGGCAGTATGATAAAAGGAAGCTGGAGTGAAATAAATGGAAGTTGGTATTACTTTAATACTGACGGAAGTATGGTAAGAAATGCTTGGCTTAACTTTGCAGACAGGAATTATTATATGGGAGATGACGGCAAGATGTATGTAAATGCCACCACTCCTGATGGACGAAAAGTAGGAGCAGACGGAGTAGAAGTAAAGTTTAGAGCAGAGTACTTGGATATACTAAATAAGTATTCATATGGACTGACTAAAGATGAAGCATATGGTACAGGTCAATATATTTTTAAAGATATATATGTATATGGTGGTAATTCTATTGTTATAGATAAAGGTAATTATTATGAAATAACTGACTGTACTATAACAAGAGTAGCACACTTTCCTTTAAATATGGTAGAGAATAAAAAGGTTGGAGATTGGATAAATATTTTAGGTGAGAATTATCAAATAGAGGAAGTCAATGATTCCTATGTATGTATGTCAGAAATGTACAATATAGCTAAGTATAGTGATTATTGTGAGCTTATATACGCTGGCACTGGAGTATCATATGAAGAAGAAATATATAAGGGTAGTTTGTATGTAGCAAAGAATGCTCCTATAATAGAACATTTATCAGGTGGTTATAGAACTATTAATTTTAAAGATTATGTGGATAGTAGAGATATATATATGGGGCAATGGAGTTGCTTTAATATTGATAAACAAGGTATTGTTACAACATATTTTATCAATTTTAAAACATATTGTTTAGGTGGTGAATAATATTTCAATAAATAAATCAAACTTATAACTCCTATTTCTTTGCCATTATAGGTGAGAAAAAATACTTAACTACTAAATTTTTAATTAAATCTTATGTTGTAATAGCCCTTGTTTAGGTATATATTACTATAAGTAATTTTACCTAAAGGAGAGAGAATTAACATAAATGAATATAAATCAAACCAAACAATTTATTAATGAAGATAAGGTAAGGAATTTTTTTGAAAAGCTTTATGGAAAAGATGAAGTTTCAAATCAGATAAAAAGATATGAGGCTACATTAGACGGATATGCAAAGACTTTCGGAGATAGCGAGGTTAAGCTTTTTTCCTCTCCGGGGAGGACTGAAATAAGTGGAAATCATACTGACCATAATCATGGTAAGGTAATCGGTGGCAGCATAAATTTGGACTGTGTAGGAGTTGCAGGAAAGACTAATGGAAATGTAGTAAGAGTTATAAGCGAAACCTTTAACCAAGACATAACTATAAACCTAGATAATCTTTCACATGGAAACAGAAATACAGGAACAGAGGAACTTTTAAAAGGTATCTTACAGGGATTTGTAGAAAAAGGTTTTAATGTAGGAGGTTTTAATGCCTATATAACGAGCAATGTCATTGCAAGTGCAGGCGTAAGTTCCTCAGCAGCATTTGAAACTTTAATTTGTCAGATAGTTAATACATTGTTTAATGATAATAAGATAGACATAGTTACTTATGCACATATAAGTAAATTTGCAGAAAATGTATACTGGGAAAAGTCAAGTGGACTTTTAGACCAAATGTGTTGTGCAGCAGGTGGTCTTATAAGTATTGACTTTAAAAATCCACTAACCCCAAAAGTTAAAAAGCTTGATTTTGATTTTGCAAGTACGGGCTATAAGCTGATTATAGTTCAAACAGGCAGAGGGCATGCAGATTTGTCCGAGGACTATTCAAGTATTCCAAATGAGATGAAAAAAGTAGCCAAGTTTTTTGATAAGGAAGTGCTTGCAGATATTACTTTAAAAGATGTACTTGATAACTTTATGAAGTTAAGAGAGTATGCAGGGGATAGGGCAGTTATTCGTGCAATTCATTTCTTTGAGGAAAATGATAGAGTTGATGCAGAGGTTCTAGCACTTGAAAAGGGCGATTTTAAGACATTTTTGGAAAATGTAAATGAGAGTGGCAATTCCTCTTGGAAATATCTTCAAAATTGTTTTACAAATGCTGCACCACAAGAACAAGGCATTACAAATGTACTAGCACTTACAGAGTTATTTTTAAAGAAAAAGGGTTGTGGAGCTTGTAGAGTACATGGGGGAGGTTTTGCAGGTGTTATAATGACATTACTCCCTAATGATATTGCAGAAGAATATATTGAGTATATTGAATCACATACACAAAGAAAAAGTGCTTTTAATATGATTATAAGACCTTTAGGTTCTATATGTATAAATGATGTTGTATAGTGAATTCAGTAAAAAATTTTAATTTAGAGGTGTGTCTTTGCCATTGGCGAGGATACATCTTTTTTAATTTCGACTATACTCGAAATTAAAGCTAGTTCTATAATAAGTTTCGACTATACTCGAAATGATGATTGAATTTATAATAGATTTCGACTATACTAGAAATACTAGGAGGTGGTTGAATGGATTATATTAATAGACCTAGATATATAGAAAAAATAAAACAATTTATAGATAAGCCTATAATTAAGGTTTTTACAGGTATGAGGAGAGTCGGTAAGTCTACACTTTTAAACATTATAAAAGATGAGATTTTAAGCCAAGTTCCTAATGAAAATAAGTTCTATTTAAATTTTGAATCAATAGAGTTCTTAAACATTGACAATGCTAAATTACTTTGGAATTATTTACAGCCACTACTAAAAAATAGAACAGGAAAGATATATTTATTTTTTGATGAAATACAATTAGTGAATGGTTGGGAACAACTTATAAATGGTCTTAGAGTGGACTTAGATTGCGATATTTATTTGACAGGCTCTAATTCAATGGTTACTTCCGGCGAGCTTGCAACTTTGCTTGCAGGAAGATATATAGAGTTTGAAATTCAAGCATTTACATTTAGTGAATTTATAGAGATATTTAGAAGTTCAAATTTATCTAATGAAATTTTATTTGAAAAATTTGTGCAACTAGGGGGCATGCCATTTTTAAAACATTTTACCTTAGAAGAATCTCCTAGCTTTAAATATCTTAGTGATGTTTATAATACAGTTTTAGTAAAAGATGTATTACAATATAATAATATAAGAGATGTAGATGTATTTGAGCGTATATTAAATTATGTAACTGAAAATATAGGTCATATATTTTCGGCAAATAGCATTAAAAATTATTTAAAAAATGAAAACAGGAATATATCGGTTGATACTATTCTAAATTATTTAGAATATTGTCATAAAGCTTTCATTATTAAAAAAGTACCAAGATATGATATCCTAGGTAAGAAGATACTTAAGGTAGAGGAAAAATATTATTTGACTGACCATGGTTTTAGGAGTGCAAGAGGTTTTTCAAATACTAAAGATATAGAAAGAACTTTAGAAAATATAGTGTATACAGAACTTATTTCAAGGGGATATGAAGTTAAAATAGGTAGAATAAAGGAATTGGAGATTGACTTCATTGCTAAAAAATTAGATAAACTATATTATTATCAAGTGTCTTATATATTGGGAAATGAAGAAACAAGAAAACGAGAATTTAGAGTTTACAGTTTGGTACAAGATAACTTTCCGAAATATGTGTTGTCTATGGATAGAATAGATTTTAGCAGTAATGGAATTATTCATAAAAATATAATTGATTTTCTATTGGAGGTGGAATAATGTTTATAGAAAAAATTAAGTTGTATGAGGACAGAGAAGATGTAACTTTGACTACTTATGTCATAGGTCAAGAGCCTGAACTTAGTATACAAGGAAATAGACCTGCAATTATTATTTGTCCCGGAGGAGCTTATCAATTTTGTTCTGATAGAGAGGCAGAACCTGTCGCACTTAGATTTGCAGCAATGGGCTATCATGCATTTGTACTTAAATATTCAGTATATGGAGAGGGAAAGACTACTAATTGGGATAATAATTCGGAAATGTCAGAAAAGCCTCAGTGTATACACCCAAATCCTATGAGAGAATTAGGAAAGAGCATGCTTATTATAAGGGAAAATGCTGATAAGTGGAAAGTAGACACTGAAAAAATAGCAATTTGTGGCTTTTCAGCAGGTGGGCATAATGTAGCAATGTATGGCGTGAATTGGGATAAGCCAATTTTAACAGATTATTTTAAGGTAGGCAAATATATGTTAAAGCCTGCTGCAATGATTCTTTCATATCCTGTAATAGACTTTTTATATATGAAAGAAGTCAAAAAAGATGAAAATTCAAAAAGGCTTTTAGAAATTATGAATATTGCAATAGCAGGAACTAAAAATCCTAGTGATGAGCTTTGTAAGGAACTTAGCCCTAATTTATTTGTAAATGAAAATACTCCTCCTACATTTATATGGGCGACTGCAAATGATAATACAGTAAATGTAGAACAAAGTCTTAAAATGGCTTATGCCCTTGCAGAAAAAAAGATTCCATTTGAAATTCATATATTTGAAAATGGCTTACATGGGATAAGTCTTGCAACAAGAGCAACAGCAAGTGCAAAAGGACATATTAACTTAGATGCTTTAAAATGGGTAGAACTTGCCGAAAATTGGCTTAATAAAAGGTTTGAGATTAAGTGGTAATGTGTACTTATTACTGTCTTGTAACTACTTTGATATTATGCTATTATTTAATTGAAGTTGCGTGTTAAAATGTATAGGGATAAGGAGAAATGATATGGCTAAGATAATTGACATTAATCCAAAGGTAATTAGTATTGGTCATCCGGACGGCAGTATAGAGGAAATAGAGGCATTAAGTTTAAATTTTGTTCCTCATATAGGCGACGAAGTAGAAATCTTTAGGGCTGATACTAGGACAATAGTTAGTAAGGTAGAGAGAAGACATGAAAATCATGGTGGCTCAGCTCCGATAAATATTAATATGAATAATATACAATCAGTAACAGCACCTCAACCGGTTTACCAACATGGTAGAATTGTAAATAAAGTAGTATATTGTGTTTTAGCTTTTTGTCTTGGGGCTATTGGTGTACATAAATTTTATTCAGGAAAGATAGGTATGGGAATTTTATATTTATTGTTCTGTTGGACAGGCATACCTGCTTTTGTGGCACTTGTTGAATTTGTATTAGCTTTATTAAAGCCGGCAGATATGAATGGTAATATAGTGGTGTAAACATCTATTAAGTGGGATTTGTCCCCCGTAGGGGGACAAATCCCATATAATAATGAATAAATAAACTACTTGTTTT
>CALALP010000019.1 GCA_937925515.1 uncultured Lachnoanaerobaculum sp.
ACCATAGAAGGCTATCTTTATTTCTATTAATTTACAGACTTTTTTTTATAGGCTCGTACTGTTTGTAAAAAATTTTACTAATTATTTACCTTATTTGTAATTACAACAGGAGCATGATTAGGATTTACTATTTCAATAATATTATCTGAATCACTCTCAAAATCTAATGTTGAAATACATAGAGAGATATATTCAGAGTCTTCAACTATTTCATATTGTTTTGCAATATCTTTACTACCTTTTGTATAGATTTCATTATTTATTTTAATAGTTGCATTATCAAGGTAATCTCTTACCCCTACTACATCCTTGTCATAAGAAATTTTCATAACATTGTTTTCAGGAACAATATTTTTAGGTAACATCAAAGTTTTTAATTCTTTAACTAAGGATTTATAACCTTGTGCACTTATTTTTACAGTATGTGTTTGTGAGTTATCTAAGCCCTTATTACTTAAAAAAAGTTGTGAACCCATATCAGTCTTAATTTTATATTTATTTTCTTCTGAAATATCCCCCTCTGTAAATATAACATTATCAACCTTGACTTCCTTAATTCTATTGATAAATTGGTCGCCTTGAGGATTAAAAGGATCAATAATAGTTATAGTCCAAAGATCATCTACTAATTTAAGGAATGGAGTAAACAGCATTGAACTTGCTCTTTCCTTATCCAACACAAGTGGAATATCAATAGTTTTTGACTCCTCTAAATGTTTAAGGCTATTCATATCAAATGAATTATCAATCTTATAGCAATATTCTTCATTTGCACCAATAACAGGTATATTTAATTTTGAGGCATCTAAATCTTCATCTTCCTTAACAATAAAGTTTTCTGTGGATACTATATTATCATTAAATTTATAATTTACTACAATTTCAAGATTTCTTAAAACCCTTGTATAGGTTAATGGAATTTCAATTTCTTTGTCTTCTGTAATATTTTTTAGTATGTCCAAAGAGAAACCGTTTTGTATTTCATATACTCCCTTATGTGTTTCATCAGCAGGTACATGAAAATCTTGGACGCCCTCTCCATGGTTTACAGTAAATTCTTCTCTACCTTTTTCCACTCCATTAAACATATATTTTAAAACAACAGTATGTGTTTGTGGTATCTTAGGCTGAGTAGGTTTAGTCATCTCAGGTTGAGTAGGAGCAGTAGTCTGAGGCTGTGTAGGTGCAGGCACTTCAGGCTTGGTTGGAGCAGGAGTCTGAGGCTGTGTAGGTGCAGGTACTTCAGGCTTGGTTGGAGCAGTGGTCTGAGGCTGAGTAGGTACAGGTACTTCAGGTTGAGTCGGTGTAGGCACATTAGGTTGAGTAGGAGTTGGAGTTGGAGTTGGTAACTCAGTTTTAGGTGCTATATTATTAGTTGCACTGCTTGAGCCACCACGGCTACTTCCACCACCACTAGAGCTACCACCACCTCCACGGCTGCCACCGCCACCTCCACCTCCACTACGAACAGAAGAGGTAGTTGAGGATTTATTGGATTTTTTATTATCGGTTTGTGTATTTGAAGTTGAAGTTTGAGCTTTTGTTAAGATACCCTTATTTGCTATAAATACAGGATTTGACTGTTCATCAATCCATTGACCGAGTGAATTAACTTTATAACCGTCCGGTGTAGTAGTTGAAACAAATAGTAGCCCCTCATTTGACTCATTTTCTCCAAAGTAGTAGGAATAACCGTCAATCCATTGCCATGACTTAAGCATTACTCCCTCATTTGAACCCTTGGTGCTATCAAAAAAGTACCACTTGCCATTTGCATCTTGATACCAAGAGGTTTTCAATGAATTATTATTAGTGTCAAAGAAATACCATTTTCCGGAGATTTTTACCCAAGAACTTACTGCCTTATTTTCTGTATTATAGAATTTCCAAAGACCATTTTCTTGTTTCCAAGTTCCTGTAATGTCTGCAAAAGTAGTATTTATATTTGTTGTAGATGAAAATGCTACTAATGAGAGCAAGGATATAAGCTTTGAAAATTTAGTAAACTTACTCTTTTTTATCATGTTTTTCTCCTTGTTTTTTAGTTTTTAAGTTTTACATAAATAAGCGATTAAATTTGAAACAATAAAATCTTGCAAATTTATTTTTTATGAACTGATGTCAATTATACTACTACTTTAGGATTTAGCTATATGATTTTTATATATTTTTATTAATATTTCTTTTATAATTCTTAGGACAGTAAATTTTATCAAAATTGTTGTACTTGACATTGTAAAATACAACATTTATAATAGGTTAGTCATGTAAGAGCAAATGCTTTTACAGATATAGCTGAAAATTAAAATACAGCAACCACAGAAAATATTATAAGGAGGTAAAAAGGAATGCCAACATTCAATCAGTTAGTGAGAAAGGGCAGAAAAACTTCTGTAAAGAAGTCAACAGCACCGGCACTTCAAAAGGGATTTAACTCTCTTCATAAGAAAGCTACAGATGCATCTGCACCTCAGAAAAGAGGAGTATGTACAGCTGTTAAGACTGCCACACCTAAGAAACCTAACTCAGCACTTCGTAAGATTGCCAGAGTTCGTTTATCTAATGGTATTGAAGTTACAAGCTATATTCCGGGAGAGGGACATAATCTTCAAGAGCATAGCGTTGTGCTTATCCGTGGAGGTAGAGTAAAGGATCTTCCTGGTACAAGATACCACATTGTGCGTGGTACACTTGATACAGCAGGAGTTGCAAACAGAAAGCAAGCACGTTCAAAATACGGTGCTAAGAGACCTAAAGCTGCTAAGAAGTAGTAAACAGCAAGATAGTAAGAAAAATTAATAAGGTATAAATGCTGGATTATAATATAATCTGTAGGTTGCAGTTTATATAAAACCGAGCATGAGCATATATTTAAAATAGTATATGAGTACCGTAGATTTAATAGCTTTCTGGAAACAGAGGCAATTATATTAAGGAGGGAAGTAACGTGCCACGTAAAGGACATACTCAAAAGAGAGATGTATTAGCAGATCCATTGTACAATAATAAGATTGTAACAAAGCTAGTAAATAATATTATGTTAGATGGTAAAAAAGGTGTTGCTCAAAAGATTGTGTATGGAGCGTTTGAACGCATTGAACAAAAGACTGAAAAAGACCCTGTTGAGGTTTTTGAAACAGCTATGAACAACATAATGCCTGTACTTGAGGTAAAGGCAAAGAGAATCGGTGGAGCTACATATCAAGTTCCAATCGAAGTTAAACCGGATAGAAGACAAGCACTTGCACTTAGATGGCTTACATTGTTTTCAAGAAAAAGAGGCGAGAAAACTCAAGAAGAAAGACTTGCCAATGAACTTATGGACGCAGCCAACAATACAGGTGCGGCAGTTAAGAGAAAAGAAGATATGCATAAAATGGCAGAGGCTAATAAGGCATTTGCACATTACAGATTCTAGTAAGGGAGGAGAACCAATTTGGCTGGAAGAGAGTATCCACTAGAAAGAACCAGGAATATTGGTATTATGGCTCATATAGATGCAGGTAAAACTACACTTACCGAGCGTATCCTTTATTATACTGGTGTTAATTATAAAATAGGAGATACCCATGAGGGTACTGCTGTTATGGACTGGATGGCACAGGAGCAGGAAAGAGGTATTACAATTACTTCGGCTGCTACAACTTGTCATTGGACATTGCAGGAGAATAATAAAAATAAACCTGGAGCATTAGAAAATCGTATCAATATTATAGACACACCGGGACACGTTGATTTTACTGTTGAAGTAGAAAGATCACTTCGTGTTTTAGACGGTGCAGTTGGAGTTTTTTGTGCTAAGGGTGGTGTTGAGCCTCAGTCTGAAAATGTATGGCGACAGGCTGACACATACAATGTACCTAGAATGGCATTTATAAATAAAATGGATATTTTAGGTGCTAACTTCTACGGTGCAGTAGAACAAATTCGTAAACGTCTTGGAAAGAATGCTATTTGTCTTCAGATTCCAATCGGAAAAGAAGATGAGTTTAAGGGAATAATAGATCTTTTTGAGATGAAAGCATATATTTATAATGATGATAAGGGCGATGATATATCAATAATTGATATACCTGAGGATATGGCAGAAGATGCTGAACTTTATCATACAGAATTAGTTGAAAAAATATGTGATTTAGATGAAGATCTTATGATGCAGTATTTAGAGGGAGAAGAGCCAAGCGTTGAGGCAATGAAGAAAGCTCTTCGTCTTGCGACTTGTGAATGTAGAGCAATTCCTGTATGTTGTGGAAGTGCTTACAGAAACAAGGGAGTTCAAAAACTTCTTAATGCAATCATAGAGTATATGCCTTCTCCAATCGACATTCCTCCTATAAAGGGTGTTGATTTAGACGGTAATGAAGTTGAGAAACATTCATCTGATGATGAACCATTTGCAGCTTTAGCATTTAAGATTATGACAGACCCTTATGTTGGTAAACTTGCATATTTTAGAGTTTATTCAGGAACAATCAACTCAGGTTCGTATGTACTTAATGCAACAAAGGGTAAGAAAGAAAGAGTTGGTCGTATTTTGCAGATGCATGCAAATAAAAGACAGGAAATAGATAAGGTATATTCAGGAGATATTGCAGCGGCAGTAGGATTTAAACTTACTACTACAGGTGATACAATTTGTGATGAGCAACACCCTGTTATACTTGAGTCTATGGAATTCCCTGAGCCTGTTATTGATATAGCTATTGAGCCTAAGACAAAGATAGGTCAGCAAAAAATGGTTGAGGCACTTCAAAAACTTGCAGAAGAAGATCCTACATTTAGAGCTAAGTCAAATGCTGAAACAGGTCAGACAATTATTTCAGGTATGGGAGAACTTCATCTTGAAATTATAGTAGATAGACTTTTAAGAGAGTTTAATGTAGAGGCAAATGTTGGTGCACCACAGGTTGCTTATAAGGAAACATTTACAAAGACTGTTGAAGTTGATAGTAAGTATGCAAAACAGTCAGGTGGTCGTGGTCAGTACGGTCATTGTAAAGTTAGATTTGAACCAATGGACGCAAACGGCGAACAGTTATTTAAGTTTGAGTCAAGTGTCGTAGGTGGAGCTATTCCAAAGGAATATATTCCGGCTATCGGAGAGGGAATTGAAGAGGCTGCTAAAGCAGGTATACTTGGAGGTTTCCCTGTACTTGGTATTTATGCAAATGTTTTTGACGGTTCATACCATGAGGTTGACTCTTCTGAAATGGCATTCCATATAGCAGGTTCTTTAGCATTTAAAGATGCTATGGCAAAGGCAAGCCCTGTACTTCTTGAACCTATAATGAGAGTAGAGGTTACAATGCCTGAGGATTATATGGGAGATGTTATAGGAGATATAAACTCTCGTCGTGGACGTATTGAGGGTATGGAGGACATTGCAAGTGGTAAGCAGATTAACGCATTTGTTCCACTTTCAGAGATGTTTGGTTATGCTACTGATTTACGTTCAAGAACACAGGGACGTGGAAATTACTCAATGTTCTTTGAAAAATATGAGCAAGTTCCAAAGAGTGTTCAAGAAAAAGTACTTGCAGCAAGAAAAGGCGATAAGTAAAGTAATTAACTAAGATAAAACAACTTGATAAAAGCTTGGCTTTGATATATAATAAAGGCTAGCTTACTAAAAAAATAATTCAAAGCATATATTTAAGGAGGATTTTTTAAATGGCAAAGGCAAAATTTGATAGAAGTAAACCTCATGCTAACATTGGTACTATCGGACATGTAGACCACGGTAAAACAACACTTACAGCTGCTATTACTAAGGTATTGGCAACTAAGTTACCATCAGATACAAACAAGGTTGTAGATTTTGATAAGATTGACAAAGCTCCTGAGGAGAAAGAAAGAGGTATTACAATTTCTACTGCTCACGTTGAGTATGAAACAGCTAATAGACATTATGCACACGTTGACTGTCCGGGACATGCTGACTATGTAAAGAACATGATTACAGGTGCTGCACAGATGGACGGAGCTATCTTAGTTGTCGCTGCAACAGACGGAGTTATGGCTCAGACAAGAGAGCATATTCTTCTTTCACGTCAGGTAGGCGTTCCTTATATCGTAGTATTTATGAATAAGTGCGATATGGTTGATGACGCTGAGCTTTTAGAGCTTGTTGAAATGGAGATTAGAGATCTTCTTACAGAGTATGAGTTCCCTGGAGATGACATTCCTGTTGTTCAAGGTTCTGCTCTTCAAGCACTTAATGACCCTAATGGTAAGTGGGCTGATAAGATTATGGAACTTATGGATGCAGTTGATTCATACATTCCTAATCCTGACAGAGATATTGACAAGCCATTCCTTATGCCAATAGAGGACGTATTCACAATTACAGGTCGTGGTACAGTTGCAACAGGACGTGTTGAGAGAGGTACATTGGTAGTTAATACTGAAGTTGAAATCCTTGGTATTCATGAAGAAACAAAGAAGACTGTTGTTACAGGTATTGAGATGTTTAGAAAACTTCTTGATCAGGCTCAAGCAGGTGATAACATTGGAGCACTTCTTCGTGGTGTTCAGAGAACTGAAATCGAAAGAGGACAGGTTCTTGCTAAGCCGGGTACAGTAACTTGCCATAAAAAATTTACTGCACAGGTTTACGTTTTAACTAAGGAAGAGGGTGGTCGTCATACACCATTCTTTAACAACTATCGTCCACAGTTCTACTTCAGAACAACTGATATTACAGGTGTTTGCGAACTTCCTGCAGGTACTGAAATGTGTATGCCGGGAGATAACGTAGAGATGACTATTGAACTTATTCACCCAATCGCTTGTGAGCAGGGTCTTAGATTCGCTATCCGTGAGGGTGGTAGAACAGTAGGTTCAGGAAGAGTTGTTAAGATTATTGAATAATCTAAATTGTTAGTTTTAAATATAAATTAAATATTGTTAGTAAGAGTCGCTTGATTAATTTAATTAAGCGACTTTTTTTATTGAAAAAATTAAGAAAAAATACTTTGACAAAATATAGATAAGAAATTAATATTTAAAATACCGAACGGTCGGTCTTTTATTTTAGTAAAGCTATTATTTTAGGAGAGATATTATGACAGTAGAATTAATTTTAGATGTGGCAACAAGACTTTTCATAGAAAAAGGTTTTGATAAAACAAGTATGAGGGATATTGCAAAAGAGGCAAAACTTTCAAAAGGTGCAATATATCATTATTTTGTATCTAAAAATGAAATTATTGAGGCAGTAAAGGAAAGACAAACTAAGTCCAATACACTGACAATGGAAAGTTATTTAAAGGAAATAGTAGGTTATACAGGTAAGGAAAAATTAATTGCAATACTAAAAAAGAGCTTAGAGAGTCAGGAAAATCATTATTTGGATAATTTATTTAGTTCACAGGTTAAGAGTTCAGATTTTATTGTTTCTTATATGAAGTCTTGTGTGGAAATAGATTCTGCCTTAATTACAGATTTGATTTATCAAGGAATTAAAGACGGTTCGCTAAGTGTAGATTTTCCGGAGGAAGTGGCTGAAGTTTTCTTACTTTTAATTAATATTTGGTGTGATCCGATTATTTTTAAATGTAATTATTCAAAGCTGGAGCAAAGATTAAAATTTTTACAATATATGATGAAAAAAGTTGGTTTAGATATTTTAAGTGATGAGCTATTATCTAAATTCCTTGAGTCATTGAAAAAGATTTATGACAAGGAGAGAACAAATGAGTGAAAAATTAGCAATTAGGGTTAATGGAATATCTAAGAGTTTTGGTCAATATGAAGTAATTAAAAGTTGTTCCATAAATGTTGAAGAGAATATGATATATGCACTTGTTGGAGCTAATGGTGCAGGAAAGACAACTATTTTTAAAATGATTTCAGGTTTATTGTTTCCTGATGCAGGGCAAATTAGTTTATTAGGTAAAAACATATTTACTGATAAAGATTTTATTCTTTCACATATTGGTACATTGATTAGTACACCGATATTTTATGAGCATCTTTCTGCCAAGGAAAATATATCAATTCATTTAGCTTATATGGGAAAAGAGGGTATTAATCCTAATGTTTTTTTAGAAAAAGTTGGATTACATAATGTAAGTGATAAAGCTGTTGCAAGATTTTCACTTGGAATGAGGCAAAGACTTGCGATTGCAAGGGCAATAAGCCATAAGCCAAAGATTTTGATACTAGATGAACCATTAAATGGACTTGATCCACTTGGTATAAAATAAATGAGAGATTTTTTTATTAATTTAGTAAAAAATGAGGACATGACAATTTTAATATCAAGTCATATCTTAGGAGATATTGAACATATGGCAGATAAAATAGGTATTATTATAAATGGCAGAGTAGCTGAGGAAGACTCTGTAAAAGAACTTAAGAGTCAAGGAATAAACAGTTTAGAAGATTATATAATTGAGAAAATGTCAGGAGGAAATCATAATGATTAAACTTTTAAAACTAGAACTAAAAAAGCAAAATATTAGAACTTATATTATTTCTTCTATTATTGTATCAATAGTAATGCTAGGTTTCTTATTCTTATTTGCCTATGCTCCACAAATTGATTCTAATGATAAAGACTTGTCATTTTTTGCAGGCTATAAAAATATAATTTCACTTTTTAGCATGTTTAATATGTTTGTTTTTGCTGTTTTAGGTTCAGTTATGTATTCAAAATTTATAGTTGAGGACTATATGGACAATAAGTTAATACTTTTATTTTCATATCCTATACCTCGTAAAAAGGTACTTTTATCTAAAATAATGCTTATTGGTGGCTTTGTGATATTAGCTATGATACTTAGTCTTTTATTTAATTTTGTAACATTTATTTCATTAGATTATTTTTTAAAATGGATGAATGACTCTTTTAGTATGGCATTTTTTGTAGAGTTAATTGAAAAGTCTATATTAATGACAATTTCTGCTTTTTGTGTCAGCTTTTTTGCTTGTGCATTAGGCTTTATAAAAAAGTCAGTTCCTACAACTATTGTATCTGCAATGATACTCAGTTCAATGTTATCAAATAGTGGGGTAAGTAACAATAAATCACTAATTTATATATTTGCTATTATACTTATTTGTTTGACTGTTGGTTCATTTGTGTATCTGTTAAATAAAGTACAGAAAATGGAAGTGTTATAATTTTAAATTAATTAGGAGAGAAGTTATGGAAGAAAAGATCGATAAATTAGTAGATATGGTTTTAAATTCTCTTTCAAGCAGATTATATTTTGGAAGTATTATATTGGGAATAGCCCTCATTATATTGGGAATTATTTTTTTACTTGAGGCGAAAATGCGTAAAAATAAGGCAAAATCTAATATAGGATTAGCATGCATTGGAATTGGAATACTTGGAATTATAAGCGGCTTTGTTCAGTTACTTTAGAATTTTTCTTGAAAGCATTAACATTGTCTGTTAAAATGTACTAAAAACTTATAAGGAGGGGAAAATGTTAGTTGCCAAAAAAGAATACACCCTAAAGGGACATAAACTAATACTTAGAAATACTGATGAAAATGAGGCACAGCCTTCAATGGATTTCATTAAAATAGTTTGTGGAGAAACTCCATTTCTAAAGTACAATAGCTCAGAGATTAAACTTACTTTAGATGATGAGAAAAATTTCATTAAAAGTCATAATGACGCTGAAAATGATTTATTTTTGATTGCTACAGTAGACGGAGAATACGCAGGAAACTGCTCAATAGAGTCGTATGATAACTTTAAAGACGCTCATAAGTCTACACTTGGAATTGCCTTGTATCAAAAGTATACAGGCATGGGAATTGGAAAGATTATGGTTGAAAGACTGATTGAGATTGCAAGAGAACTAGGACTTGAATATCTTGAGCTTTCAGTAAATGGAGATAACAAAAGAGCAATATCCCTCTATAAAAAATTAGGTTTTGTAGAATATGGCAGATTTCCAAATGGCATAAGATATGGAGATAGCTATAAAGATAAGGTATTTATGTATTTAAAATTGTAGAGTTATAAATGTTGTTTATTGGGGATTTCCAAGCCGTTGGCAAGGAAATCCCCATATTTCACAAATAAACAAACTTTTAGAATTAAAAACCTAATCTGCATTTTCTATTCTTTTTAAATATTTATTTATAGAATAAAATCCCCCTATAATAAGTCTTTTGCTGATAGTTGCCATTTCCTTAGGTGTTTGTAAAAACTCACATTCCACCCAATGTGATAGAATACCTATAAAACCTGCCGCCGCAAAAGAATAATAAGCCTCAAAATCTTCAATACTGCTTACTTCAAGACGTTTGACCCAATTTGTGAAAACAGTTGAATATACTGCATCTTTAAGTTTATTAAAGAATAGTACATCTCCATTAGGCCCTAGTAGTATCTTTACTAAATCCCTGTTTTCATTGATAAATTCAAATAAGTCATCAATTAAATAATTAAATTTTAAATGCATGTTTTTTTCATCATCATGGCCATTGATAATGCTTAGAAATTTAGTGAACATTTCATCTTCAACGCTTGAAAGCAAATCGTATATATCTTTATAATGAAGATAAAAAGTTCCCCTGTTTATGTCAGCTGCGTCTGTTAATTCCTTTACTGTTATATCCTGCAATTTTTTTTCTTTGAGTAGATTTGCAAGACATTCTCTGAGCTGTTTTCTTGTTCTTTTTACACGTCTATCTAGTGAATTTCCTTTCATAAAATAACCTCTCCTAATATGTGAACTAAATAAGTCTAAAAATATTAATGCTTTCATACGCTACTACACTAATAGATTTTAGACAAAAATTCCTGCATTAATATTAGTTATTTATAGTGCAGAAAGTAAAAGTTCAACTTTTTAATGTAATAAGCTAAAATTATATAACTATTTAAGGTACTTTTGCAAGTATAATATAAATATTACAAAAATACAATCTTTGTTTACCAAGAACGTTTGTTCAGTATTCATTCTTGCTTGATTAGGTGGTAAAATACACTGTAATAGTGACTACATTAACAGATTTTAAAATGAAATTAATATAGTTTACAGGGAAGATTTTAGTGGTAACTAGAAAAGTTTAAGTAAGGAATGATAAGAATGAAATCAATTTTAAAACGTATATCTATATTTGTTGCAATATTTATTGTGGCAGCAGTTGCATATTTTGTATTTACACCTAATAAGAATGAACAAGGAGATGTAGTCTATACAAGTATTGAAGAATCTAAGTTACCAATTATAGGTATTAATGTATTTGACAGAAAAATGAATATCATGCATCCATACACAACAATCCCCGGAATAAATGCATTTTACGACACATTAACAATACTTCCGGAAGATAGAAAACTTTCACTTCATATAGAGAGTTCGCAGGAAAGATTTACAAAATTAAGCTATGAAATAAGAAGTGCAAATCTTTCTGAGCTTATAGAAAGAACAGATGTTACAGATTATAATATATCTTCAGATAATTCAGCAGATGTTGAACTTCCTATACAAAATCTTTTATTGCAGGATAAGGAGTATAGATTGGACATTGTGCTTAGTTTTGATAACAGTGCAGACGTTCATTATTATACTAGAATAATGCTTGGAAATAGAGAGCTTGCAGCAGCTATGCTTGATTTAGCAGTAGGATTTTCAGAGAGAAACTTTGATTATGAAACTGCAAGAGAGAATACTATGTATCTTGAAAGCAGTAGTTTTGGAGATAATACCTCACTTGCAAAAGTAAATTTAAAGAGTAGTTTTGATATGCTTACCTATAATAAATTAAAACTAGATGTAATAGGCGAGAAAGATATAAGATTATGCTCATTTGACGGAAAAATGGGAGAAATTAAACTTAATTTTCTTGCAGGTAGAAAACTTGATGACGGTAGAATAGAAAGTTATGAAATAACTGAAAGTTTTATATTAAGGCAAGGTCCTGAAAGACTTTACATGATGGACTATGAAAGAAATATGGCAGAAACATTTGTACCTGATGATGATGTACTTAAGTCAAATAGAATACTCTTAGGCACTACTGAAGATAAAAATTTTTCTGCTATTAAATCAGAAAATAAAAACTATATGGCATTTGTTTCTAATAGAGATTTATTTTTATTTGATAATGATAAAAATGTTTGTAAGAGAATATTTTCTTTTAGGAATAGTAAAAAGGCAGGTATGCAAAGCAATTATTATAAACATAACATAAAAATACTAAGTTGTGATAATAATGGAAATCTCATTTTTACAGTTTATGGTTATATGAATAGTGGAAAACATGAGGGAAGTCTTGGAGTTTCAGTGTATAAGTATGAAGTTAAGGAAAATGCTATTGCAGAAAAATGTTTTATTCCTGTAGACTCAAGTTATGAGGAAGTTGCAGACAGTGTAAATACTTTAAATTTCCTAGGTGCAAACTCAATGATGTATATAAAACTTGCTGACAACATATATGGTATAGATATAAGTAGTAATGACTACATTGTCATTGCAAATAATTTAAAACAAGGACAATATAGTGCAAGTTTAACCGGAGATATGCTTGCTTGGCAGAGTACTCAAGACACTAATGGCAGTGATATGCTTAATTTTATGAATCTTAAAACAGGCGAAAAGAAAGAGTTAAGTGGTGGCGAGGGTCAAATTTTACGAATTTTAGGCTTTATAGATTCCGATTTAGTGGTAGGAGTTGTAAATAAGTCAGACATTTGGAATGTAAATGGCAAAGGCAAGATGAACCCTGTATCAAATGTAAGGATTGTAAATGAAAGGCTTGAAAATATCAAAGAGTATAAAAGGGACAATCATTACCTCGATAATTTCTACATTGAAAATGGAAGAATACATCTCGATATACTTGATAAAGTAGGAGATGATGCTTTTAAGAAAACTGCTAATGATACCATAGTAAGCACTGAAAAATCTGAGCAAGATAAAAATGATTGGATAGGCTATTATGCTACTGATGATAAGACTAGAGTTTATTTTTTGGCGACTGATAAAGAGTTTGACCCTAAACTTACAACTACAAATACCCCAAATAAGATTTCTTATGAGGAGGCAAGTAAGATTAATATAGGCTCATCTGAGAGTGAGAAAAAATTCATAGCAATAGGACATGGAAATGTTGTGGGGGTATTTGATAATGCAGTAGATGCCATAAAAGTTGGTTATGAGAATATGGGAATGGTAAGAAAGGCAGGAGAGCTTATTTATCTTAGAGCAGATACTGCAAGTGCCAGAAATTTAAAAGTTCCAAATGATATTGTAGGGGATATGTTAAAAGCAAGACAAGAGGATAAACTTTTTTGGCTAAGAGGCATTTCACTTAAACAAAGTTTGTACTATGTAAGTAATGGTATACCTGTACTTGCTTACTCTGACGGAGGAGTGCCACTTATAATATATGGGTATTCGAGAAATGAAATTACTATGCTTGATGCAAATACACATGAAACACTTAAGCTTGAATTTTCGGCGGCAGAAAGCATGTTTGAATCTTCTTACAATGATTTTTCGTGTTTCTTTACGTTTTATTAAATTTATGTTATAATGGCTTAGGCAACATTGAATGTTGATAATTTAGAGCATATAAGAGTGTGTAGAGGAACAATAAAATCTTGTAAATAAGCAGAATTTAGGGGTTGTTATTTGATAATAATCCCAGACTTGAGAGGTAAACAAAATGGCTCAGTATGTTATAAAAGGTTCAAGTCCATTGGTGGGAGAAGTTGTTGTAAGTGGTGCAAAAAATGCAACACTAGGTATATTGGCAGCTGCTATAATGTCAGATGAAGACGTTTATATTGACAACATTCCTGATGTTAGAGATATAAATGCTATGTTGGAGGCTATTCAGGCAATAGGTGCAAAGGTAGTAAGAAAAGATAGAAATTCAGTTCTTATCAATGCATCTTCTATAAACAATACTAAAGTTGATGAAAAGTATATTAGAAAAATAAGAGCCTCTTACTATCTTATAGGGGCACTTTTAGGAAAATATAAGTATGCAAATGTTCCTTTGCCAGGGGGATGTGATATAGGTGCAAGACCTATTGATCAGCATATAAAGGGTTTCAAGGCATTAGGAGCAGACATTGATATAAATGGTGGCAGAATTATAGCAGATGCAAAAAGATGTAACTTAACTGCAAATCATATTTATTTTGATGTGGTATCAGTAGGAGCTACAATAAATATTATAATGGCGGCAGCTTTGACAATAGGAAAGACTGTACTTGAAAATGCAGCAAAAGAACCTCATATAGTTGACTTGGCAAACTTTTTAAATAGTATGGGAGCAGATATAAAGGGAGCAGGTACTGATATAATAAGAATAAATGGAGTTGAAAGTTTACATGGAACAGAATACTCTATAATACCTGATCAAATTGAGGCAGGTACTTTTATGTGTGCCGCTGCAATAACTAGGGGAGATATTTTAGTAAAGAACCTTATACCAAAGCACATGGAGGCAATTTCTGCCAAACTTTTGGAAATGGGTTGTGAGGTTATAGAATTTGATGATGCAATAAGAGTTGTTGGAAAGCCAAGACAAAGGGCAACTAATATAAAGACATTGCCATATCCCGGTTTTCCTACCGACATGCAACCTCAAATAACCACTGTTTTAAGTCTTGCGACCGGAACAAGTGTAGTAGTAGAAAGCATTTTTGAAAATAGGTTTAAATATGTACTTGAACTGGCAAGAATGGGAGCAGAGATAAGGATTGAGGGCAATACAGCAATGGTTTCAGGAGTAAGTTCCTTATCAGGAGCAGAATTACAAGTTCCTGACTTAAGAGCCGGAGCTGCACTTGTTTTAGCTGCACTTGCTGCAAATGGAGTTTCAACTGTAAGTCAAATACATTATGTAGAAAGAGGCTATGAGCATTTCGTAGAAAAGCTTAAGGGTCTTGGTGCAAGTATTGAGCTTGTAGAGGACGAAAGAGAGGCAAGAAAGCTTGCTATGAAAGTAAGTTAATTTAAAATAAAAATAATATTAAGAGGGATTGACTAATATTCTTTTTAGCACAATCCCTTTTATAACATAAAGGAGAAGACATGAATAGAAGATTATTTACTTCTGAATCAGTTACAGAGGGACATCCTGATAAGATTTGCGACCAAATAGCTGACAGTATATTAGATGAAATACTAAAGCAAGATCCTGAAAGTAGGGTTGCCTGCGAGGTAGCAACTACTACGGGACTTATTTTAATCATGGGCGAGGTTTCTACAAATGCCTATGTGGATATGCAAAAAATTGCAAGAGAAACTGTAAAAGAAATTGGCTATGATAGGGCAAAATATGGTTTTGATTGTGAAACTTGTGGAGTAATTGTAGCTATTGATGAACAGTCAAAAGATATTGCAATGGGTGTTGATAAGAAGTCAAAAGATAACTCAGATGAAAAAGATACAGGTGCAGGAGATCAAGGTCTTATGTTTGGCTTTGCAAGCAATGAAACAAAGGAGTTTATGCCATATCCTATTTCACTTGCACATAAACTGGCTAAAAGACTTACCGAAGTTAGAAAAAAAGGCATTTTAAAATATTTAAGACCTGACGGAAAGACACAAGTCAGCGTTGAATATGATGAAAATGATAAACCTGTAAGAATTGATGCAGTAGTGTTATCTACTCAACATGATGAAGAGGTAACACAGGAGCAAATTCATGCTGATATTAAAAAATATGTTTTTGATGAAGTATTACCAAAGGATATGATAGATAAAGATACTAAGTTTTTTATAAATCCTACAGGAAGATTTGTAATAGGAGGTCCACATGGGGACTCAGGAGTTACAGGAAGAAAGATAATAGTTGACACTTATGGTGGTTATGCAAGACATGGTGGAGGTGCATTTTCAGGTAAGGACTATACAAAAGTAGACAGATCTGCATCTTATGCGGCAAGATATGTTGCAAAAAATATTGTTGCAGCAGGACTTGCTGATAAATGTGAAATTCAATTATCTTATGCAATAGGTGTATCAGAGCCGACTTCAATATCAGTAACAACCTTTGGAACAGGCAAATTAAGTGATGAAAAAATATGTGAGATAGTGAAAAAAGAGTTTGATTTAAGACCTGCCTCAATAATAAAAACACTTGATTTAAAGAAACCAATGTATAAGCAAACTGCTGCTTATGGGCATTTTGGAAGAGATGATTTAGATTTGACTTGGGAGAGATTAGACGCAGTCGACAGACTTAAAAAATATTTATAAGCTATGAAAATAAAAAATAGGCTAATATTATGTTTTATATTATTTGCCCTTATACCAATAGTTATATTTGCATTATATGTAACTAAGGGAGAAACTGAAGAAACAAGAGAACTTCTTATAACAGCAATAGTTATGCTTGTAAGTATTGCATTTTTTGTACTTATTTTAATTTATACTTCCGTAGTAAGACCTATTGAAAATCTCAGAGAGGCAACTATAAAGATAAAAGAGGGCGATTTGGACTTTACTCTCGAGGCTCTGGCAAATGATGAAATTGGAGAGTTATATCAAGATTTTGAGGAAATGAGAATAAGACTTAAGGAAAATAAAGAAGAAAAATTACAAGCTGATAGAGATTCAAAAGAGCTTATAAGTAATATTTCACATGATTTAAAAACACCTATAACTGCCATAAAAGGCTATGTTGAGGGAATTAGGGACGGTGTTGCATCTTCTCCTGAAAAACTTGATAAATATATAAAGACTATTTATAATAAAGCAAATGATATGGATAGACTTATAGATGAACTTACTTTTTATACAAAGATTGATGCAAATAAAGTTCCATATAATTTCAATAAAGTCAATATTACAGATTTTTTTTCAGATTGTGTTGAGGAACTGGGTCTTGACATGGAATCAAGGAATATAGAATTTACTTTTGAAAATAATGTTCCAAGAGATAGTGTTATAATTGCCGATGTGGAGCAGATGAAAAGAGTAATAAATAATATCATTGGTAATTCTATTAAATATTTAGATAAGAAACCGGGAAAAATAAGTATAAGACTTTTAGATGAGGGAGATTTTATAAAGATAGAAATATCTGATAATGGAAAAGGAATTGCTAAAAAAGATTTAACTTTAATCTTTGATAGATTTTATAGGACTGATTCCTCAAGAAATTCCTCAACAGGAGGAAGTGGTATAGGTCTTTCAATAGTAAAGAAAATAGTTGAAGACCATAGTGGAAAAATATGGGCGAGTAGTGAAGAGGGAGTGGGTACTACAATTAAAATAGTCCTTAGAAAGGATCAAGGAGGTAGAGATTGAGCAAAATTTTAATTATAGAAGATGAAGTGAGTATTGCTGATTTGGAGAAAGACTATCTTGAGTTGTCAGGTTTTGAAGTAGATATTGAAAATGACGGAACAAATGGGCTTATGAGTGCAGTTGACAAAGATTATGATCTCATAATACTTGATATAATGCTCCCCGGAGTTGACGGTTTTGAAATTTGTAAGGCTGTAAGAGAAAAGAAAAATACACCAATACTTTTAGTAAGTGCAAAGAAAGAGGATATAGATAAAATCAGAGGCTTAGGAATGGGAGCTGATGACTATATTACAAAGCCTTTTTCTCCAAGTGAATTAGTGGCAAGAGTAAAGGCACATCTTGCAAGATATGAGAGATTACTTGGAACAGCACAAGTTCAAAATGAAGTAATAGAGATTAGAGGCCTTAAGATTGACAGAACTGCAAGAACTGTTTGGGTAAATGGAGAAGAGAAAAATTTTACTGCAAAGGAGTTTGATTTACTTAATTTCCTTGCAACCTATCCAAACCATGTATTCTCAAAAGAGGAGTTATTTAGAGAAATTTGGGATATGGAGTCAGTAGGAGATATAGCAACTGTAACAGTTCATATTAAGAAGATAAGAGAAAAGATTGAATTTAATACTGCAAAACCTCAGTATATAGAAACAATATGGGGTGTAGGTTATAAATTTAAGGTTTAGAAATTAATATTACTGCTAGATAGTGGCTGTTCATGTGGTATTGCAAAATAGTTGTCCATGTAGAGTCGCAAAATATCTATCTATGGGATTTGTCCCCCGTAGGGGGGACAAATCCCACATAATAATAAATAAATGCAACTTTGTTGTTTTTAATTAGAGAATAACAAACATAGTACTATTCGTAAAAACTAGTTTTCCAACACCCTAACAATAAGTAATCATTTTCTCAATAATGTATATTTTAGCTTAGATAATATAGTCATCATTAAAGTTTATAGAGGCTAAATCCCCTATTGTTATATTTCTAAAATAATCTTGAATAAGTTTATTCACATCTTCCCACATTTTTAGAGTCTTACATTCGCTTGCCCTTTTACATTTATTAGGTTCAGTTTCTAAACAGGCTACAGGAACAAGGCTATCTTCGGTATTTTGTAAAATTTCTAAAATAGTGTATTTTTCAGGTTCTCTTGTGAGTTTATAGCCTCCACCCTTACCTCTAACACCTACCAATAAATTACTTTTAACTAAAAGTTTTATGATACTTTCTAAATATTTCTCAGATATATCTTGACGCTTTGCAATATCTTTTAAGGGGGTATATTCGTCTGACATGTGTTCAGCAAGGTCAATCATAACTCTTATAGCATATCTACCCTTTGTTGAAATCTTCATATTAAATTTCACCTCCATTCTTCAACCTATTATACCCTAGTGTTAGTAGGAAAACAACAGTAATATATGTTAAAATATGCATGCTAGAAAAATTATTAACATTATGATAATATATTACTAAATACAAATGGAGGTAAGACTATGCCACAAGCAAATATTTTAGTAGTAGATGATGAAAAAGAAATAGCTGATTTAGTTGAAATTCATCTTGTAAGTGATGAATTTGTAGTATTTAAAGCAAATAATGCAAAAGACGGACTTGATATTTTAGAAAAAGAAGATATTCATTTAGTAATACTTGATATAATGATGCCGGGAATGAGTGGTACGGAAATGTGTAAAAAGATAAGAGAAACTAGAAACATTCCTATAATAATGTTAAGTGCCAAAAGTGCAGATATAGATAAAATTTTGGGGCTTGGATATGGGGCTGATGATTATGTAACTAAACCTTTTAATCCTCTTGAACTAAAAGCAAGAGTAAAATCACATATTAGAAGATTTACACAACTTAATCCTAATAGTTCATTTAATGCTGAAGTTCCAAATGAAATAAGTATAAGAAACCTAGTTATAAATAGAGATAATCATAGAGTTTCAGTATTTGGCGAAGATGTAAAACTTACACCTATTGAATTTGATATACTGTATCTTTTAGCAAGCAATGCAGGTAAAGTATTTTCAACAGATGAGATATTTGAAAAAGTCTGGAATGAAAAAGTTTATGAGGCAAACAATACAGTTATGGTTCATATAAGACGACTTCGTGGAAAAATGAAAGAAGATGAAAGAGAAGATAAGATTATAACAACTGTATGGGGAGTTGGTTATAAAATAGAGAGATAAAATGGAAGGTAAATTTGGAAATAAGCTTTTTGTAAATATAGTATATAGCCTTGTTATAACTTCAATTATAGAAATATTTTTAGTAAATAATCTTTATAAAATTTTGTATTTGTACATAGAGATAAATCCTGAGAAAAGACCTGTTATGCTTTTAGTAAAGCAGGAAACTTTAATAGTTCTTGTTTTCATTTTAATGGGAATGGGTATATTTTCATTTATACTTTGGCTGTTTCAAAGAAAAGAACTTATCTTTATAGACAGACTTTCAAAAGGAGTTGAAGAGATTGCCTCAGGAGATTTAAATGCTAAGATAGAAGTTTCAGGAGATAGCGAGTTTTCAGAAATTGCAGATAAATTAAATGCTATGGTCGTAGACCTTAGAAATCTTATGAAAAAAGAAAGAGAGTCTGAGGAAAAGAAAAATGAACTTATAACAAGCATTGCACATGACCTTAGAACTCCTTTAACTTCTATAATAGGTTATCTTGAACTTTTAAAGCAAAAAAAAGATATTGATGAGGAAACTAGAGCATATTATACCGACATTGCCTATACAAAGGCAAAGAAAATGCAAAAGCTTATAGAGGACTTATTTGGTTTTACAAAACTTAATCATAGAAGAATTACTATGAATGTAAGTAGAATAGATATAGTAAAACTTTTATCACAACTTGTAGATGAATTTTATCCAAGTTTTCTTGAAAAAAAGCTTGCATTTGACCTAAAAACAAATGTTAGTTCTAAGTTTATAAATGCAGACCCTAATCTACTTGCAAGACTATTTGATAATCTTATAAACAATGCAATAAAATATGGTTCTGATGGTAAAAGAGTTGATGTAAAGATAGAGGCGTCAAAAGATGAAGTAATAGTATCAGTAATAAATTATGGAGAGATTATTCCTAAAGATGAAATTCCTTATATTTTTGAAAAGTTTTATAGAGTGGAGCAGTCAAGATCTTCAAGTACAGGAGGAACAGGGCTAGGACTTGCCATTGCAAAGGAAATTGTAGATATGCATGGAGGTAGCTTAAGTGTTAAAAGTGATTTTGACGGAACTGTTTTTAGTGTAAGGTTAAAGGCTGACTTTGATATTGATAAGGAAAATATAGGTTCAAACTAGGAGCAGTAAATGAAAAAAATTAAATTTCTAATTTTGTTGTTGTTTATGTGTATCTGCTTTTCTTTTAAGACTTATTCAGATGAGGTGGATTTTGGGGAAAATGATATTTTGCTTGAATATAGTTATGGTTATGACGGAATTGCAAAATTAGGACGTTACCTACCAATCAATTTAGGAATAAATAATATAAAAGATGCCGGTTTTAAGGGCTTTCTTTCTTTTAAACTTATAGGAGGAGACGGCAAAAGATATGAATATCAATATCCTGTTGAACTAAAAGAAAAGGAAAGTGTAGTAAATAACTATTATATTCCACTTGGAAATAAATCAGATAAGATTGAAATTATACTTGAGGACGAAAATCAAAAAGAGATTCTAAAAAGAAATATTGAGCTTGACATTGACAAAAATCATTCAAAACTTATGGTAGGAGTTTTAAGTGATACTCCGGATAAACTTAATTATTTGGAAAATGCCTCAATTAACTACGGTCTTTTGACTTCAAAGTTTATTAATCTTTCGCAGTATACATTTCCGGATACTCAAACAGGTCTTGACCAGCTTGATATAATCTTAATTTCAAATTTTAGAATAAGAGATTTGAGCTATTATCAGTCAAGGGCACTTATGGATTGGGTCAAATCAGGTGGGGTTATGATACTTGGTACAGGCAAAAGAGTCGATGATACCTTAGGAAGATTTGCACCTGAATTGCTTGAGAATATGTATACAGACCCTGTAAGTAGAGAGATTTACCCCGGAGGGTTTTCAGAGGGGAATGCTATATTGCAAAATGACCAAGTCCAAGAAATTCCTACTGTTGATGTTGATTTACATGGTGGTAATATAATATCTTCTATGGATAATCTAATCCTAATATCGGAGGTAAATAAAGAAAGAGGTATTATTGCAGTTGCAGCCTATGATTTTTGTGATATATCTGCTTATGCACAAACACATAATGCTTATGTTGATTCTATGTTAGGTTCTATTTTAGGAGCTACTAGAATAAATAGTATAGCTTATGAAATGTATAATGATGACAGCATAACTTATAGTGATATGCAGGAAATTGTAAATACCACAGGTTCAGAGATAATACCTCCTATTTCAGAATTATATATAGTTTTATTTATTTACTTAATTGCAGTAGGTCCATTTTGCTATAACTTTTTAAAAAGGAGAAATGCAACCTCTTATTATAGAAGAATAGTAGTGTTATTTTCTGTTATATTTAGTGCAATAGTGTATCTTATGGGAAGTACAACAAGATTTACAGAAGTTTTTTATAATTATGCAACCATACTTGATGTAAGTGAGGAAAATGTCTATGAAAAGACATTTTTTAGTATAAGGTCTCCCTATAATAAGCCATACAATGCACTTGTAAGTAGCAACTATTCTATACTTCCAATTACAGGAACTTCTACTGATACAGTAAGTGGAGGGAAAAATAAAAAAGAAAGTGATGTAAAGATTACATTTAATGAAAATGATACTAATGTAAATGTATCCTATATAGGGGCATTTAAGCCTGTATTTTTTGAACTTGAAAGAAATATTGAGAATAAGCAAAAAGCAGGATTTACAGGTAATTTTACATTATTTGAAGATAATATAACAGGAGAAGTAACCAATAATTTTGGTTATAAAGTTATAAATGCCTCCTTGCTTTTATATGGTAAAGTAGTTTTATTAGGAGATTTTGAGGCAGGCGAGAGTAAAAAAATTGATAATTATAAGGTCTATGATATACCTATTACAAACTTTGCCCTTACAGCAGGTAAAATAACAGGTCGTAGTAGTTATAAAATTACTAATATATATAATTCAGAGTATGTAAAGGCACTTAAGAGAACCAATCTTTTAACTTCATATATGAATTATTATATGTCGGGTTATACCGTAGACGCCAAAATGGTAGCATTTTCACAAAATCCTGTATCAAATGATATACTTGTAGAGGATAAATTTGAAAGCTCAGGAATAAGCCTTATGTCGTCAAGTATGGTTATAAATAATACAAGTAATAACTTGGTTTATAAAAATGTTTTGATGAAAAATCCTAGAGTTATTAGTGGAGAATATTATAAGGAAACAAATTATATTTATTCAAATGAACCGGCAGTTTTAGAGTATTTTTTAGGAAATGAGATTGATGTTGAAGAATTGATTTTCAATAGAATTTCAAAAGATTTCTTTGATGTTGATACATATAATTCCTTGGTTGAATTTGACGGAAATGTTTCATTTTACAACCAAGAAACAGGCGAATATGATTTAGTAGATATCAGCAAGAGAAAATTTACTAAAGAAGAATTAAGTCAATACATTTCAAATAAAAATACAATAATAATTAGGTATTCAAACAGTGCAGACAGTGGTAGTGTTATATTGCCAATGATTTTTGTTGTAGGAAAGGCTAGATAATGCTTGAAATAAAGGGACTTAAAAAAAGTTTTGGAAAACTTGAGGTATTACAGGGAGTTGACTTAAAAGTTGATGAGGGAAGTATATATGGTCTTGTAGGTCCAAATGGTGCAGGTAAGACTACAATGTTAAAAATAATATGTGGGCTTATTTCTCCTGATAGTGGAACTATTACATTAGACGGTATAGATTGTCTAAAAAATAGAAAAAAGTTAAATCAGATTGTAGGTTATGTTCCTGACTTTTTTGGTATATATGATAATTTAACTGTTAGAGAATATATGAATTTTTTTGCGGCAGGTTTTAAATTAGACGGCTTACATGCAAGAAAAAGATGTAGTGAACTTTTGGAACTTGTAGGACTTTTTGATAAAGAGGAAAGTTTAGTAGATACTTTATCGAGAGGTATGCAACAAAAACTATGTCTTGCAAGGGCATTGATTTATGAACCTAAGTATATAGTTATGGACGAGCCGACAAACGGACTTGACCCAAGGTCAAGATTTGATTTTAAGAGTATATTGCAAAACTTGTGTATGCAGGGAAAGTCAATACTTATAAGTTCTCATATACTTCCTGAACTCTCGGAAGTTTGTACAGATATCGGAGTTATTGAAAGTGGGAAAATGGTAATCTCAGGCAATATTTTAGATGTACTTGAGCAAATTCAGCTTTCAAGCCCATTAAAAATAAAGGTTCTTGAAAATGAAACCTTGGCAATGCAGATTTTAAGAGAGGACGATAAGGTCGATTCTATAATAAAGAGTGAAAATGAGTTTTTGATAAGATATTTAGGAGATGATATTGAAGAATCTAATTTACTTTCAAAACTTGTAAATTCAGGAGTAAAAGTAGTTTTCTTTTCGAGAGAACAAGGAAGTCTTGAATCTGTATTTATGGAAATTACAAATAAAAGTAAGGAAATGGTGGTGATTCAAAATGATTATTAGTCCTATATTAAAAAGAGAGGCAATGGTAAGCCAAAGAAGTATTAAGTTATCTGTATTTGTAATGATATTTAATTCTATTTTGGCTCTAGCAACTCTAATATTTATTAATCGCATTATATACACTGCAAAAACTGAGGCACTTATAAACCATGCCGAGTTTTTAGATATATTTGGGATTGCCGCTTATATAGAACTAGTAATGCTCTTACTTATAGTTCCTTTTTTAACTGCAGGCAGTATAAGTGGAGAGAGAGAAAAAAAGACACTTGACCTTATGCTTACTACTATGATGACACCTGCTGATATAGTGATAAGCAAAGCATTGTCAGCATTTTTTACAGCATTTTTATTAGTCTGTTCAAGTGCACCAATACTATCATTAGCATTTTTATATGGTGGTATTACATTTTCAGATATGTTTATGCTTATATTATCATTTTTTATTTCTATATTTTTTGTAGGTTGCATTGGAATTTTATTTTCATCTATTTGTAAAACTAATACTATTTCAATGGCATTTACTTATGTAATAGCTATTTTAGGAATATTTGGAACATTTTTAGCTAAGTTATATTTAAGTAGACTTCTTAGACTTGAAAGCTACACGGCTGATGTTATTAACGCACAAGTTTTAATAGGTACTGAAAGAAACTTATCTGTAAGTGGAATGAATTATATTTTACTCTTTAATCCGATAGTTACATTTTTTATAATAGTAAATACTATAACAGGTAAAACTATTTTAGTGGATTATATGTTTTCAAACTTGAGTAATTATAAGTACAACATTGTAGATAATAAATGTGTTTTTATAGGTTTCTTTATTCAAATATTACTTGGAAGTATATTTTTAGCTTTATCAGTATTTTGTATATCACCAAGGAAAAATAAATTTTTAAGTTAAATTGGAGGAAAGGAAAATGTCTATAATAGCTTATACATGTCCAAATTGTAGGGCAAAAATGATTTTTGACCCAAGTTCTCAAGGCTGTAAATGTGAATATTGCAATTCATATTTTACATTGGAGGAACTTGAAAATTTGAATCCACTTGAAGAATCACAAGAAGTACAAGGAACTCAGGAAGTTAGTGATTCAGGGGGGGGAGCAGTGCTTTACACTTGCCCAGGGTGTGGAGCAGAGATAATAACAGATGAAAATACAGTTGCAACTTTTTGTTATTATTGTCATTCCCCTGTTGTGCTTGAGGGTAGGGCAAGTGGAGAGTTTAAGCCTGACTTTGTAGTACCATTTAAAATTGACAGAAAATCAGCAGAAAATATATTTGCAAAGTGGGTTTCTAAGAAAAAATTTGTGCCTAAATATTTCTATGAAAAAAGCAATATTGAAAAAATGCAGGGAGTTTATTTTCCTTACGTTTTATATAACTGCAATGTAAATGGTCATATTTTTGCAAGGGCTGTAAAGAAACATACCTCGAGAAGTGGAAATAGGGAAACTGTTTATGAAGATATTTATGATGTTAGCAGGGACGGCGAAGTAAATATAAAAAATATAACTAGAAATGCTCTAAATAAAGCAAATAAGGTGTTGGTAGAGGCAGTGCTACCATATCAGTTTGACAACACTGAGAAGTTTTCTCTTGCATACTTAACAGGCTTTCTTGCTGAAAAAAGGGATTTAGACATTAATTATTTTAAAAATGGAATTAATGATGAAGTTAGAAACTATACAATAGAAGTTTTGAGAAATACTATTTCAGGTTACTCAAGCGTAGATGTTTCTTCAAGTGATATAAATATAATAAATGAAGAATGGAAATATGTTTTATTACCTGTATGGAGTATCACTTACAATGATAAGGAAAAGGGAAAGATTTATTATTTTTCTATCAATGGTCAAACAGGTAAGGTTATAGGTAATCTTCCTGTAGATAATAAGAAATTATTTACAGTTGGTTTAGGAGTTTTTGCTGTAATTACAACTATTTTACTATTTATTTCTTACTTTATTATTTAGAGAGGTATTTTTATGAAAAAAAAATATTTTGTCTTAATGTTTATTGTATTTGTGTGTAGTTTGTTTTTTGTTAATATTTCAAATGCTGATGAAAAAAGAGTTTTTGATGATGCAGGTTTATTTAGTGAAAGCGAAGTTACTGATTTGGAGAGCAAAGTAGCAGACTTAATAAAAGAAATGAATATGGACTTTGCTATTGTAACCGCAAATGATGCAAAAGGTCTTGATTCAGAGCATTATGCAAATGAAACTTATCTTTCAAAGGGATTTGGAAAAGGAGATGACAAGTCAGGAGGGCTATTTTTAATAGATATGGATAATAGGCAATCTTATATCTATGGAAAAGGTCTTATGATTAGATACTTTACAGATAAGCAAAAGGAAAAACTATTAGATATAGTAACTCCTTATCTTAAAAAAGGAAAATATTATGATAGTGCAACTGCTGCCATAGAAAAAGTTTCAAGTATATATAAAGCAGGTATTAGAGATGACCAATATAATTATGATGTTGACACAGGCAGGATAGACAGATATAAGTCTATCAAATGGTATGAGGCAATAGGTTCTTTAGTTGCAGGGCTTGTAGTTTCACTTGGTAGTGTTTTTTCAATTAAAAATTCATATAAATTTGGTGCAAAAAGGGCACAAGTTGTAGCACTTAATCTAGCATATAGGCAAAATTCAAGTAATAGAATATATAACCATAGAGATGACTTGGTGGATAGACGAAGTCATACAAGAATAATATCAACTTCATCATCAAGTAGTTCTAGTAGTAGCAGTAGCAGTGGAAGAAGTACAACTCATGGTGGTGGAAGTTATACAGGTTCAGGTAGAGGTTTTTAAAAAAATATATTTAATAAAGGAGCATTATGAAAAAGGCGTTAGAAAGATTTTTTAAGTACATAAGTTTTGACACTAAGAGCGATGAGGACAATTTAAACTGTCCGTCTAGTAAGGGACAATTAGTTCTTGGAAAAGAGCTTGTAAAGGAGTTAAAAGAACTTGGACTTGAGGACGCATATCAAGATGAACATGGATATGTATATGCAACCTTAAAGGGAAATGTAGAGAATGTACCTACAATAGGATTTATAGCACACATGGATACATCTCCTGCTATGGACGGAAAATGTGTTAATCCTCAAATTGTAAAGTATGATGGTGGAGATATAAAGTTAAATGATGAGTTTTCAATCACAGTTAAGGAATTTCCATTCCTAGAGGGGCTAAAAGGTCAGACTCTTATAACTACTGACGGAACTACTCTTTTAGGTTCAGATGATAAATCAGGAATTACTATAATTATGGAGGCACTTGAAAAATGGATTTCAGACCCAAGCTTAAAGCATGGAGATATAAAGATAGGTTTTACTCCTGATGAAGAGATAGGTAGGGGGGCAGACTTATTTAATGTAGAAAAGTTTGGGGCAGATTTTGCATTTACACTGGATGGAGGCGAACTTGGAGAGCTTGAATATGAAAATTTCAATGCTGCCTCTTGTAAGATAAGTATACAAGGAAAGAGTGTTCACCCCGGAACTGCAAAAGATACTATGATAAATGCAATAAATGTAGCAATGGAACTTCATTCACTACTTCCGGTGGCACAAAGACCTGAGTATACTGAAAAATATGAGGGCTTTTATCATCTTGACAGTTTTAGTGGAAATGTAGACTTTGCAAAAATGGACTATATCATAAGAGATCATAATAGAGAGAAGTTTGAGATTAAAAAAGAATTTATTACAAAAGCAGTTGATTTAATTAATCTTAAATATGGAAATATTGTAAAAATGGAATTAAAGGACAGCTATTATAATATGCTTGAAAAAATACTCCCTCATATAGAGATAATTGAACTTGCTAAGAAATCTTTCAAAGAAGTAGGAGTAGAACCAATAGTAAGAGCAATAAGAGGTGGTACAGACGGTTCAAAACTTTCATATATGGGACTTCCAACACCAAATCTTTTTACAGGTGGTTATAACTTCCATGGAAGATTTGAGTTTTTATCACTTGAGCAACTTGAAAAGGCAGTAGAGGCAGTAGTATGTATAGCAAAGAACGTAGCAGAGCTGTAAATAAATTTACAAGATACAAAAGAAAAACTGTTATGGTAACAGGTGCATCTAGGGGAATTGGTAAAAGTATTGCTTTAAAATTTGCAAAAGAGGGCTACAATGTAGTTATTAACTGTCATAATTCAGAAGATGGCCTATATAAAGTAGAAAAAGAAATTCTTTCATTAGGGGCAGATTGTCTGCCCCTTGTTTTTGACGTTTCAGATTTTTATGCCTGCAAGCAAAATTTTGAAAAAATAAAAGATAGATTTAGTTCTCTCGATGTACTTGTAAATAATGCAGGAATATCATATATAGGTCTTATTCAGGATATGGATATAAGTGATTGGAATAACATTATAAATACTAACTTAACATCTGTTTTTAATTGTTCTAAATTTGCCATTCCAAATATGTTAAAAGCAGGAAGTGGTCATATTATCAATATTTCCTCTATATGGGGAGTTGTAGGGGCATCATGTGAAAGTGCATATTCAGCAAGTAAAGGAGGGATAAATTCATTTACAAAGGCACTTGCAAAGGAACTTGCACCCTCTAAGATTCAAGTAAATGCAGTAGCATTAGGAATTATAGATACTGATATGAATGAATTTTTAAGTAGAGAGGAACTTGAAAGCATTATAGATGAGATTCCGCTAGGTAGAGTTGGAAAATGTGATGAAGTCGCAGAATTTATCTATTGCCTGACAGAGTCTTACTACTTAACAGGTCAAGTCATTAGGTTTGACGGTGGGTGGGGGTAATAGTTTGTAAAAAAGTCTACATCTTGTAGCCAAATTTGTATAAAAGGTATTCAATCAGTAACATGTTACGTTTGTTTTAAGATTATGACATTTTATTTTCTAATGATTACTAAATATATAAAAAAGTAATTGAATTAGTGTCTATAATCTGCTATACTAAATGGCGAAAATTAATTTTGAAATCGATTTAAATGATTTTAATTGATTTAGATAAATAACAGATTATAATTTTTGATTTATAAATTTCTAATTTAAAGATTTTGGAGGATATTTAGCAATGCATAAAAGAGGAATAAATTGTGTTATGGCTGCATTTGTGTTTGCGGCATTATTTTCAAATACTACCTTGGCTGATTCTGTCGTGGTAGGAGAGGCACCTGGGGTTGAAAGTAGTGTAGAAACGGTATCCCCTAAAACTATATCATCAGTAGCTCCCACAACTTCTAGTGTTGAATCTAGCTCAGATACAGGTCATTTAACAGAAGAAAAGGAAACTACTAAACAAGAAACTATTAAAGAAACTACAAAACAAGAAACTTTAAAACAAGAGACTCAAGAAATTATAAAGGCAAATGCATTGCCGGAGTCGGAAAAAGAACCTGCTCTTAAGCCTATTTCTCCTTTAGGAAGTACTAGTGCTGAAAGTACAAAGGCAGAAACAAGTAAAACAGAAACTACCAAAACTGAGACAAGCAAGGCTGAAACTACAAAAGCAGAAACCACTAAAGCAGAAACAAGCAAGGCTGAAACTGAACATAGAACAGATACTTTAAGAGCAGGTAGTCCATATATAATTCATGCAGGTTCTTCAAAGGGAGAGGGTCAAGAGGATAAAGGACCTGGAATTAAATTACTTGCAAAGAATCAAACACAAGAAACAGAGGAAACAAAGGCTAAGTTTGAATCTGAAACTGATAAGAAGAGAAGAGAAATGGTACAGTATGCAAGGCAGTTTGTAGGTCTTAGATATATTTGGGGTGGTTCAGACTTAACTAAGGGAGTCGATTGCTCAGGTTTAACACAACAGATTTATAAGAAATTCGGTATCTCAACAGGTAGAACTTCAAGAGACCAAGCTGCTAGAGGTAGAGAGATTCCTATGAGTGAGATTAAACCGGGAGATTTAATTGTTTATGAGGACGGAACAGGCTATATCAACCACATTACTATGTATTTAGGTGGAAATGAATTGATTAATGCAAGTTCAGCAGAAACAGGTGTTATAATTTGCGATATAGGCTATCGTACACCTCTTAAAGCAATTAGATTTTTTGAAGATTAAAATATTTAAAGTTTAAGCCTTGTGAAAGTTCACAAGGCTTTAGTTGCATTTATATTTGGAACATTTACTTAGGAAAATTTTATGAATAGAAGAATAAAAGAGAATATATTGGAGTTTTTTAAAAAGTTTTTATGGTGGCAACCTGTACTTATACTTGCAGTAATGTTTTTGCTTGGAGCTTGTACAGATAGCCTTGGTATAGGAAAAAAAGCCCTACAAACAAATCCAAAAGAAAGTGTACAAGTTTTTAATACTGAACCCACAAGTGAAAACAGTATTGATAAAAATGGAAAGTACACATCAAAAGATGAGGTTGCATTGTATATACATACTTATGGAAAGTTACCCTCTAATTATATAACGAAAAGTAAAGCTCAGGAAAAGGGTTGGAATCCTAAGACCGGAAATTTAAATAAGGTTTTACCCGGAATGAGTATAGGGGGGAGTGTGTTTGGGAATTATGATGAAAAACTTCCACAAGATGACAATAGAAAGTATTATGAATGTGATATAGATTATACTGAGGGGTTTAGAAATTCAAAAAGGCTTGTATATTCAAATGACGGATTGATTTTTTATACTGATAATCATTATGAAACTTTTGAACAACTATATTGATAGAGGTGCTTATGAATAAATATTTTCTAGTATTAAAACCACATTTTAATATTGAGATGATACATGAACATATTTTTAGGCAGTTTGACTTTCCTGCTCATTATGGTAGAAATTTAGATGCACTTCATGACTGTTTGACAGATATTTTTGAAGATAGTTGTGTAGGTATTTTTTATTCTGTAAAGGCTAGGAATTATGATTACATAAAAAAGATTATAAGGGTTTTTAAAGATGTTGAAGTTGAAAATGAACATATAGTATTTTTTGCCTCAAATATTAGGGATAATGTCGGTTTTGAGGATATCGAGGACTTTTTAACTAAAAGAGAGGACTTTTACAGTGTAGAGGAAGAACATCTTACAGGTCTAAGAGATGTGAAGTTAAGGAAAATAAATACAGAGGATAATTAGAAATAGGTTTAAAAGGGGTGGCATGGCAAAACAACAATGGATGTTATATACAAAGCGAGCTGATTTTAATTATATTGCAGCTCGCTTTAACATTTCTCCTATTACAGCAAGAATTTTAATAAATAGGGGGATTAAGGAAAATGAGATAGAAAGCTTTTTACATGGGAGTAGTTTACATTCCCCATGGCTTTTAAAAGGTATGGAAAAGGCAGTTAAACTTACGATAAACTGCATTTTACAAAATAAAAAAATAAGAATAGTTGGAGATTATGACATTGACGGAATATGTTCTACTTATATTTTGTATAATGCCTTATCTAAGCTTACATTAAATATTGACTATGAAATACCTGATAGAATAAAGGACGGCTACGGCATCAATGAAAATATTATAGAAAAAGCTAAAAAGGATAATGTAGAGGTAATAATTACTTGTGATAATGGTATAGCTGCATTTGAGGCTCTGGAGCTAGCAAGAAAATATAATATGACTTTAATACTTACAGATCATCATGAAGTATTTAAAAATGAAGATAAGACTGATAGACTACCTATTGCAAATGTCATTTTAAATCCAAAACAAAGTGATTGCAAGTACCCATTTAAGAGTATATGTGGGGCAATGGTAGCATTTAAATATATGAAAGCTCTGTATGAATATTTAGAAAAGTCTAATAGTTTGATGTTAAAAAACATTGATTCTAATGAGGTAATAGAGGACTTAACCGAGTTTGTGGCAGTGGCTACAATAGGCGATATAATGCCACTTAGAGATGAAAATAGAGTAGTGGTAAAAAAAGGGTTGTTAAAGCTTAAGCATACTAAAAATATAGGGTTATTAAGTTTATTAAGGGCTTGTGAGCTTGAGGGGAAATGTATAAATTCCTACCATATAGGCTTTATAGTTGGACCTTGTTTAAATGCCAGTGGTAGACTTGCAAGTGCAAAACTAGCACTTAGACTTTTAAATGAAAAAGAACCTTTAAAAGCAGAAAAACTTGCTTATGAATTAAAAGAACTTAATGATGAAAGAAAAGATAAGACTGTAAACGGAACATTAAAGGCAATAGAACTTGCTGAGGATAAATTTTTAAATGATAGTGTACTTGTAATATACCTAGAAGACTGTCATGAGTCCATAGCAGGAATAATAGCAGGAAGATTAAGAGAAAAATATCAAAAGCCAAGTATAGTTATAACTGATACAGAGGACGATTTAATTAAGGGGTCTGCAAGGTCAATAGAAAACTATAATATGTTTGAAAAGCTTTGTGAGGTTAAGGAATTGTTTACAAAGTTCGGTGGACACCCTATGGCAGCAGGCATGAGCCTTGAAAAGAAAAATTTGGAAGTTCTTAGAACTAGATTAAATGAAAATGCAAATTTAAGTGAGGGAGATTTTATTGAGAAGATATGGATTGATGTAGCACTTCCATTTGAATTTATTTCAGAAAATTTAATCAGTGAATTTGAAATACTTGAGCCATTTGGTCAAGGTAATGAAAAGCCGATATTTGCCCAAAAATCAGTAGAGATACTTAGCCTTGATGTAATAGGTAAAAATAAAAATGCAGTAAAGCTAAGTTTAAAAGATGAGAGAGGTTTTGTAATTAAAGGTATTATTTTTACGGACGGAAACATTTTCAAAGAAGAACTAAATAATGCTAGATACATAGACATACTTTATTATCCACAAATTAATGAATTTAACGGTAGGAAAAGTATACAAATTGTTATTAAAGGGTGGAAAAACAGTGTAAAGTAGGTTATACTTCTAATGTTATTTTGAGGGTTAAACAATAAGTGGAGGGAAAAAATATGATTAAGCAAATTATAGAATATCTTGAAGGGTATGATGCAGAAGTAGGAAAGGCTATTAGAGGAGAATATAATAGACAGAGAAGAAATTTAGAGCTTATAGCATCTGAAAATATAGTATCAGAGCCTGTAATGCTTGCTATGGCAACAGTCCTTACAAATAAGTATGCTGAGGGGTATCCGAAAAAAAGATATTATGGTGGTTGTGAGGAAGTTGACATTTCAGAAACAATAGCTATTGAAAGGGCAAAAAAACTTTTCGGTTGTGAATATGCAAATGTTCAGCCTCACTCAGGAGCTCAAGCAAATATGGCTGTATTTATGGCAATGCTTAAGCCGGGAGATACTGTTTTAGGAATGAATTTAAACCATGGAGGACATCTTACACATGGTTCACCTGTAAACTTTTCAGGATTATATTTTAATATAGTTCCTTATGGGGTAAATGATGAGGGGCTTTTAGACTATGCTGAAGTAGAAAGGCTTGCAATGGAGCATAAACCTAAACTTATTGTGGCAGGAGCAAGTGCTTATGCAAGGGAGATTGATTTTAAAAAGTTTAGAGAAATTGCAGATAAATGCAGTGCTTATTTAATGGTTGATATGGCTCATATTGCAGGGCTTGTGGCAGCAGGACTTCATCAAAGCCCTATTCCTTATGCACATGTAACCACAACTACTACTCATAAGACTTTAAGAGGCCCAAGAGGTGGGCTAATACTTTCAAGTGAGGAAATTGCAACTAAGTTTAATTTTAACAGAGCAGTATTTCCGGGGGTTCAAGGTGGACCACTTGAGCATATCATTGCTGCAAAAGCTATTTGTTTTGGAGAGGCATTAAAACCTGAATACAAAGTATATCAAGAGCAGATAATAAAAAACGCAAAGGCACTTGCAAAGGCTCTTATAAAAGAGGGATTTAAGATACTTACAGGGGGTACTGACAATCACCTTATGCTCTTAGATTTAAGAGAAATGAATATTACAGGTAAGGAATTACAAAGAAGATGTGATGAAGTTTACATTACATTAAACAAGAATACAGTACCAAATGACCCTCAAAGTCCTTTTGTTACAAGTGGAGTTAGAATTGGAACACCTGCTGTAACTGCAAGAGGTATGGTAGAAAGTGATATGGAAATAATTGCAAAGATTATTTATCTTACTGTAAATGATTTTGAAAATAAGAGCGAATACATAAAAGAAGAAGTTACAAAGCTCTGCGATAAATATCCAATATATTAAAGTTTTTAGGAGATTAAAATGAAGAAGTTAGAAGATTATGTAAGAAGTATACCTGATTTTCCTGAACCGGGGATTATCTTTAGAGATGTAACAACTATACTTCAAGATGCAGACGGTTTGGCAATGAGCATTGACCAAATAAGGGAATGCCTAAAGGGGATTGATTATGATGTAGTTATAGGCCCTGAGTCAAGAGGTTTTATATTTGGTGTTCCTGTTGCTTATGCTGAACATAAACCCTTTGTTCCTGTTAGAAAAAAAGGGAAGTTACCTTGTGAAACCGTTAGTATAAAATATGAACTTGAGTATGGCACTGCTGAAATTGAAATACATAAAGATGCTATAAAAGCAGGTCAGAAAGTAGTTATAGTAGATGACTTGATTGCAACAGGTGGAACTATTGAGGCTATGATAAAGCTTATTGAGGGGCTTGGAGGAGAAATAGTTAAGATTTGCTTTGTTATGGAACTTGCAGGTCTTAAGGGTAGAGAAAGATTAAAAGATTATAATGTAGATGCACTTATCACTTACCCGGGAAATTAGTATGATTTAAATTATTCAGCTAGTAATATTTTCAATGAGTTGTTGAGAGTATTACTAGCTGAACTTAAGATATTAGAAATGTTAGTAGAGGTTAGTCATGGAAGTTATAGAAAGTAATGTTATAAAACGTAAATTTGAAAATCCAATATCGATTTTTAATGAAATGCTTAGAGAGCAATCATATCTTGGCAAAGTATTTGCTATTGCAGTGCCGTCAGCAGCACAACAAATGTTAAATATGATAGTAAATCTAATGGATACTATTATGATTGGAAAGCTTGGAAAAACTGAAATAGCAAGTGTAGGTCTTGGTAATAAATTGTATTTTGTATTTATTCTAATATGTTTTGGAATAATGAGTGGTAGTGGAATACTTATATCGCAATATTGGGGGAGTAAAAATATAAAGGAACTTAGAAAAGTTGTTGGAATTGGTTTGATACTCTCAATAACAATAGGCATAGGGTTTGCTTGTGCAGGACTATTTTTTCCTGAAAAAGTAATGGCAATATTTAGCAATGATTCTAATACTATAAAAGTTGGAGCAAGTTATCTTATGGCAGTTTGCCTATCTTATCCTTTTGCAGCTGTTACAGGCATTTATAATGCGGCAGCACGTTCTACCGGTCATGCAAAAATTCCACTTTATGTAGCACTTGTAGCGATTGGAGTAAATGTAAGTCTTAATTATGTACTTATATTTGGAAAATTTGGTTTTCCGGCACTTGGAGTAGTGGGAGCAGGAATTGCAACTGTTATTTCGAGAGTTATGGAAATGTTGCTTGCTCTGACATTGCTTAAATTAGCTAAAAGTCCTATAATATGTAAACTAAAAGATTTGCTTAGTTTTAATAAAGAATTAGTAGTTAAGTTTTTTGTATATTCTTCTCCTGTTATTGCAAATGAATTTATGTGGGGACTTGGAGTAACACTTTATGCTGTTGCTTATGGACGAATGGGAAATTCAGCAGTGGCAGCAGTTACTATTGCAGATTCACTTATAAATGTAGTAACAGTTTGGCTTGGAGGTCTTGCGTCTGCAACAGCTGTTATACTTGGAAATGAGCTTGGAGCAAATAATTTAGACAGAGCCAAAAGATATGGTGTATATTCATACATCATGGCAATAATTGCAAGTGTATTAGTAATTATTGTTTTACTTATTATAATGAGTCCGTTTATAAATTTTTACAATATATCTGATGCAGACAAGGACGCTGTAAGAAAATGTATTCTTATGTTTGCCTTAATCATGCCATTTAAGGGATTTGCATGGGTAAATATAGTAGGAATTTTAAGAAGTGGAGGCGATACTCTTGCCTGTTTAATCCTTGATGTTACAGGAGTTTGGTTTATAGGTGTACCACTTGCTTTTTTTGGTGGACTATATTGGCATCTTCCTGTATATATTGTGTATGGGCTTGTGGCAACAGAGGAAATATATAAAACTATTACAGGATATATAAGATATAAACAGTATAAATGGCTAGTAAACTTAGCAGTTGATAAAAGAGGATAATGTATTGCATTTGATAAGTTTATAATGAAATCTGGCACATATTAATTTAATTTAAGCTTATTATAAAAGAGTCATACTTTAAGTATGTCTTTTTTGCATAAAGTAAGTTTAAGGGAGGATTAATATGAGATTACATGAGGCTATTGGAAAAAGACTGTATGATTTAACTATTGAGTATGGAATGACTTATTATCAATTATCTAAAATTTCAGGTATTCCTCAAACCACAATAAAGGATATTGCATCAGGGAGGTCAAAAAGTACAGGTATTAAAAATATTGAAAAAATATCGATTAGTTTTGGAATTAATATTAGAGATTTCTTTAATGATGAAGTTTTTGATTGTTTAACTGAGTAAATAATATTAGAATATACTTTATAGTAAATTAAATTCAAAATGTGGGGGATATATGTTAAAAAGTGAAGTTTTAGAAATTAAAAAGCAATTTGCTAAAGATTCAAATGTTATTACTAAAATATGTGGTTGCTATGTTGATAGTGAAAAGGAAATTAAACTTGTTTCAAAGGAGGCATTTTATCTACTTCCTGAAGATGATACATTTAAATATGAAGATATATTTAGAAAGACTCTTTCAGGTACACTTGGAAAAAATCTGTTAAATATAGATTTTCCATTAAGTGCTGAAAAAGAGGGGCAAGCACAAAACTTTTTACTTAAACTTAGAGATTCTGAACTTGAAGATGACGAACTTTTAGAGGAGTTTTATAAAAAGATAGTAGAAAATTTTGAACATGTAGGAAACTACTACATTATACTCGTAAATTTTAATTATGACATTCCGGGAAAGACAAAGGATAGAAGAGATTTAGAAGATGCCTCAGAGGAAGTTTATCATGCTATACTTTGCAGCATTTGCCCTGTAAAACTTTCAAAAGCAGGACTTAAATATGATGAGGAATTAGGTAAGGTTGAAAATGCTAAAAGAAGTAAGATGATAGAACCACCTGTAAGTGGCTTTTTATTCCCTGTTTTTAATGACAGAACAAGCGATATACATTCTTTATTATATTTTTCAAAAAAGCCTGAAAGCATTAACTCGGACTTTGTAAGAGAAATGTTTGAGGTTACACCTCCACTTCCTGCACCTGAGCAAAAGCAGATAATACAAGATAGTTTGGTAAATGCTTTGGGAGAGGACTTTGATTACTTAGCAGCAACAGATTTGCATGAAACCATTTTAAATAAGATTAATGAAAATGCAGAAAATCCTGAACCTCTAGTTTTAGATAAAAATGACATGGTAAAGATTTTATCAGAAAGTGGCATGTCTGATGAGGCAATAGTTGCTTATGAAAAAGACCCTGAAAATGATATAGCTGTTATGGCAGAGAATATAATTGATAAGAAAAAATTTGAATTAAAAACAAGTGGAATATCTATAAAAGCAGACTCAGATCACATTCATCTCATACAAACTAAGATGATTGGTGGCTCTAAGTGTATTGTTATAAATATTGAAGAAGATATTGAAGTAAACGGAATGAAAGTCAAAGGATAGGAGGAAATATGAATTTATTAGTAGCACAATCAGGAGGACCTACCGCAGCAATTAATGCAACTCTAGCAGGAGTTATTAAAGAGGCGGCAAGTAAAAATGAAATAGACCAAATTTTAGGTGCAAGAAATGGTGTACAGGGAATATTTAGAGAGGAATTTGTAAATATCAGTGAAAGACTTAATGAAAAAGACTTTTTAAAATTGCTTTCATTGACCCCTGCATCTGCACTTGGCTCTTGCAGGTATAAGATTAACACAAAAACAGACGAAGAACTTGAAAAGATAATAAATATTTTTAAAAAGCACAATATAGGATGTTTCATTTATATAGGTGGAAATGATTCTATGGATACAGTTTACAGACTCTCAGATTATGTTGCAAGAAAAAAAATTGAGGACATAAAAATTATAGGTGCTCCAAAAACTATTGATAATGACCTATTTGGAATAGACCATACTCCGGGGTTTGGCTCTGCCGCCAAGTACATAGCAAATGTGTTTGCAGAACTTGAAAGAGAAGTAAGCGTTTATGATTTACAAACTGTATTTATAGTTGAAATGATGGGTAGAAATGCAGGCTGGCTCACAGCAGCAGCAGAACTTGTAAGAGGCAGATATAGCAATATACCATATTTAATTTATGTTGAAGAAAGAGATTTTGAACCAACAGAGTTTGTAGAAGATTTAAAGAAAGCACTCGAAAGCTCAAAGCATGTTTTGGTTGCAGTATGTGAGGGAATACATAATAAGGATGGAGTTTGCATAAGTGATTTAAATAAAACAAATATAGTTAAAGATGCTTTCGGACATAATCAAGCAGGAGGTGTAGGAAAGATTTTAGAGGGAATTGTAAAATCTGAGATAGGTTGCAAAACAAGAGCCATTGAGCTAAATTTACTTCAAAGATGTGCCTCACATATTTTAAGTAAAACTGATATTGAGGAGTCAATAGAACTTGGTAAAAATGCAGTCAGACTTGCTTTAGTAGAAAGTGGCAAAATGTCATCTTTAAAGAGAGTTTCAAATTCTCCATATAAAGTTGAGTACTTAGCTGTTGATGTAAAGGAAGTAGCCAATAAAGAAAAGAAAATACCAAAGGAATGGACAAAAAGAGCAGGAGTTACAAAAGAGGTGCTTGAGTACCTTAAGCCTCTTATAAAAGGAGAACTTTCTTGTGAGTATGAGGACGGAGTACCAAAGTATATAGTGTTGTAGGGGGAAAGAAAGGACATAACAAAATGACGTTTATATATTATCCAAAATGTTCAACTTGTAAAAATGCCAAGAAATTTCTTGATATGAGAAAACTTAAGTATAAGGAAATAGATATAAAACTTAACAATCCAAATGCTAAGGAAATAAAAAGACTGCATGAAAAGTCAGAACTTGATATTAAGAAGTTTATAAATACAAGTGGATTAGTTTATAGAAGTTTGGGCTTAAAGGACAAAATACCAAGTATGAGTTTAGAAGAAATTTATGATTTGCTTGCAACTGACGGTATGCTTTTAAAAAGACCGATTCTTGAGCTTGAGGAAAAAGTTTTAGTAGGTTTTAAGGAAAAGGAGTGGGAGGAAAACTTAGATTTCTTTTGTTAGTATTTTATTTTGCAACTTATAATAAGCTATAATATCGAAAGGAGGAATATGGGAGAAAAAGACATTGCTGAGAAAACATTAGAAACATTTAATGATGTTTTTTCAGATATTGTAAATGTATTACTGTTTAATGGAGAAAAGGTAATTGAAGAAAAAGCTCTTAAAGATGCTACTACACATTCAGTTTATAAGGTAGACAAAAAACTTAGGGAACAAATAAGAGATACAGCTAAGTATTGGGAACATAACCAAATTCATGTTGCATTCATAGGTTTTGAGAATCAAACAGAGCAAGAAAGTGATCTTCCTTTAAGAATAATAGGTTATGACGGTGCATCATATAGAAATCAACTATATTATGAAAAGACTAAGGAAGGTGAAAGAAGAAAGAATATTAATCCTAGGTATCCGGTTATCACTATTGTTTTATATTTTGGAATACAACATTGGAATAAATCACTTAGCTTATATGAATGCCTTGATATACCTGAAAAACTAAAAAAGTTTACAAATGATTATAAGGTAAATCTATTTGAAATAGCCTATATTAGTGATGAGCAATTAGCTATGTTTCAAAGTGATTTCAGAATAGTTGCTGAGTATTTTATGCAACTAAGAAAAGGTAACAACTACACACCAACTAAAAAAGACATGATTCATGTTCAGGAAGTATTACAGTTAATGTCAATATTTTCTGGAGATAAACGTTACGAAGAAGTTTATAATAATGCAGAGGATAAAGGAGAGATTAAGAATATGTGTGATGTGTTAGATAGAATAGAAAATAAAGGCATTGAAAAAGGTATGCAAAAAGGTATTGAAAAAGGCATTGAAAAAGGTATAGTCATAGGCTTAGAGCGTGGGAAATTAAATATGCTATATTCTTTAGTACAAGATAATACTATCCCTTTGAGTGTTGCAGCTAAGCATGCAAATATGCTAGAGGAGGACTTTGAAAAAGGGATGAAAGATTATCTTGATAGTTTGCAGTGCGAGAAGTAAATCTATAGAAAGAACTTTATGACAGGGAAAACAAGCCAAGTGTAATAATATACTTGACTTGTTTTTTTAGTATTTACTAGTCGATTATTAATTTTTAATTTTACTAGTCCTTTTCTTTTTTTCGCTGCCTTTAGGTTCTTTCAATTTACGATTAAAAAATAGAAATTCTACATAGCTTAGTAATGCTCGCCTTTCAGGTGGATTAAAACAGTTTACTCTAGTCATTAATTTTTCAAAGGTTATTGAATCAACAAATATATCACTATAATTAGTAATGGAATAAGGATTTCCTATAAGTTCATCAACACTTACTCCATACAATTTTGATAATTCTAATAAAACATCACTATTAGGCATGGTTCTTCCATTTTCATAACTTGAATAGGTTTGTTGTGTAACATTTAATAATTCTGCTATTTGACTTTGTGTATATTCATACTGTTCTCGTACTTCACGAAGTCTATGACTTATCTTATTTGAATCTGGTGTCATACTCTCTCCATTAATGGCAATAATTTTAATTAACTTTTGTTTTAATAATAAAATACCACATATATTGCCGATTTTCTCATTTTACAAGGAATTTGAGTAGTGATACAAATTTTACTTGTAAGAGTTTTCTTACTAATTACTATATTGTTTATAATTGACGGCTTTTTGTTTAAATTATAAAATAATAACTAGAATAAATAAAAAATAAAAGAAAGATATCTGAAAATATACAAGAAGAAAAATTTACTTTATTTCTTAACACAATCCCCCTACCTCAAAATAATCTCCAACTCAACACTATAAAAAATACTATTATAATGTTAAAATAAAAAAGCAATAATTTTACTCTAATGGAGAAGATATGAGAATAAATAAATTTTTAAGTGATATAGGCTTTTGTTCGAGAAGACAAGCAGATAAGCTTATAGAGGAGAAAAGAGTTTATATAAATAATGAGCTTGCAACAGTTGGAATGAGGCTTTCAAATGGGCAGGCGGTAAAAGTGGATAAAAAGGTTATCGGAAAACTTGAGGACATTGAAAATAAGAAACTTGTTTTAATTGCTGTAAATAAGCCGGTGGGTGTGGTTTGTAGCACTACTGATAATGACAAGGCTATTAATTTAGTTGACTTTATAAATTATCCGACAAGAATCTATCCTATTGGGCGACTTGACAAGGATTCAAGAGGGCTTATACTTATGACAAATCAAGGAAAACTTGTAAATGAGATAATGAAAGCCTCAAACTATCATGAAAAAGAATATTTTGTGAAAGTGGATAAGAAAATAAGCCTTGAATTTATAAAAAATATGTCAGAGGGTGTATATTTAAAAGAGCTAAAGGTTAAAACAAGAAAATGTAGGGTAGAAAAGATTAATGATTATGAGTTTAGAATAATACTTACTCAAGGGCTTAACAGGCAAATAAGGAGAATGAGTAAGACTCTAGGTTATGAAGTAATTGAATTAAAAAGAGTAAGGATAATGAACATTAAGCTTGGCAAACTTATGGAGGGAACTTATAGGAATGTTAGCAAAAGTGAATATAAAGAACTTATGGAGAGTATAAATGAACGATAAGATAAAAAGAATGAGAGAGTTAATAGAAATACTAAATAAGGCAGCTTATGAATATTATCAAAAAAATAATGAGATAATGTCAAATTTAGAGTATGATAGATTATATGATGAATTGCAGGAGTTAGAAAAGGAAACCAAAACTATTCTTTCAGCCTCTCCTACACAAAATGTAGGTTATGAAGTATTGTCAGAACTTCCAAAAAGAGAGCATGATGAACCTATGTTATCTCTTGAAAAGACTAAGGATATTTCAGAGCTTAAAGATTGGCTTGGCAATCAAGAGGCAATATTATCTTGGAAACTTGACGGACTTACAATAGTACTTAAATATAATGAGGGAAAGTTAGTTCAGGCAGTTACAAGAGGAAATGGTAGTATAGGTGAGGAGATAACCCCAAATGCTAAGGCATTTTCAAATATACCCTTAAGTATTGGCTTTAAAGGGGAACTTATCTTAAGAGGAGAGGCAGTTATAAAATATTCTGAATTTGAAAAGATTAATGAAAGGTTGCCTGAAGATGAACAATATAAAAATCCAAGAAACTTGTGTTCAGGAACTGTAAGACAGCTAAATACTGCTATAACTAAAGAAAGAAATGTGTGTTTTTATGCATTTACACTTGTAAGAGCAGAGGGAGTAGATTTTGAAAACTCGAGAGAAAATCAGTTTAAATGGCTTGAAACGCAGGGTTTTGATGTTGTGGAAAATGTTATTGTAAATGCAGATAGCCTAGAAAGTACAGTTGAAAGCTTTGAAAAAAAGATACAACATTTTGACATACCCTCTGACGGACTTGTTTTACTTATGTCGGATATTGCTTACGGCGAGAGCTTGGGGGCAACATCAAAGTTTCCAAGAAATGCCATGGCTTTTAAGTGGACTGATGAAACAAGGGAAACAAAACTTAAATATATAGAATGGAGTCCGTCGAGAACAGGGCTTATAAATCCTGTTGCAGTATTTGAGCCTGTTGAGCTTGAGGGAACTACTGTTAGTAGGGCTAGTGTGCATAATGTAAGTATAGTTGAGGCACTTAAACTTGGAGAGGGAGATACTATTACAGTTTATAAGGCAAATATGATTATTCCACAGATAGCCGAAAATCTTACAAAAAGTGGAAATGTAGTCATTCCGAGTAAATGCCCTGCTTGTGGTTTTGATACAGTTATTAAAAATGAAAATGATGTAAAAACTCTTTATTGTAAAAATGCTGATTGCCCTGTAAAGCATATAAAGGGTTTTACACTTATGGTAAGTAGAGATGCACTAAATATTGACGGACTTTCGGAAATGACACTTGAAAAGTTTCTATCAGCAGGTTTTATAAAAGAAAAGGCAGATATATTTAAGCTTTCAAAGTATGAAGAGAAAATCGTAAAAATGGAAGGCTTTGGTAGGCGTTCCTATGACAATATGATTAATGCAATAGAGAAGTCAAGAAATACTACATTGCCAAGGTTTATATATTCACTTGGAATAGCAGGCATTGGAGTTTCAAATGCAAAGTTAATCAGTAGGCATTTTAAATATGATTTTAATGCTTTTAAGTTGGCATCAAAGGAAGAACTTTTAGAAATTGAAAATATAGGAGAGGTTTTAGCAGAGAGCATTGTTTCATTTTTTAAAGATGAAAAAAATAAGATAGTGGTAGAGGATTTATATAATGAAGTTACTATTGAAAAGGTAGCTACAGAGGAAAAAGCAGAGTTAAAATTTAGTGGTAAAACATTTGTCATTACAGGAAAACTTGAATATTTTTCAAATCGTAAGGAACTTGAGGAAACCATAGAGAAAAATGGTGGCAAAGTTTCGTCCTCAATTTCTACAAAAACAAGCTTTTTAATAAATAATGATAAGATGTCAAATTCATCAAAGAATAAAAAGGCTAAGGAACTTGATATTGAAATTATATCAGAAAATGATTTTTTGCAAATGTTAAATAATGATTAGAAATTTTAGGGGGTAAAATATGCCAATTAAAATACAAAAAGATTTACCGGCTAGAGCAATACTTGAATCTGAGAATATATTTGTAATGGACGAGCATAGAGCAAGGACTCAGGATATAAGACCACTTCAAATAATTATTTTAAATTTAATGCCTGTCAAAGAAGAAACTGAAACACAACTTTTGAGAGCATTGTCAAATACGCCCTTACAAGTAGATATTACATTTCTTATGCTTGAATCACATAAGAGTAAAAATACAAGCCAAAGTCATCTGAATAAATTTTATATTTATTTTGATGATATAGAGCCTTTAAGATATGACGGAATGATTATTACAGGTGCACCTGTGGAAAATTATGAATTTGAGGAAGTAAATTATTGGAAAGAACTTTGTAAAATAATGGAATGGAGCAAAACTCATGTAACTTCTACATTTCATATATGTTGGGGAGCACAGGCAGGTCTTTATTACCACTATGGAATTAAAAAACATAGAATGAAAGATAAATTATCAGGAATTTATAAGCATAAGGTACTTGATAGAAGTATTCCAATAAATAGAAGTTTAGATGATTATATAAACTGTCCTCATTCAAGATATACTTCAGTTAAAGAAGAGGATATTTTAGCTTGTGAGGACCTTGAACTTATTATAAAGTCGGATATTGCAGGGGCTTTGCTTGTAATGAATAAAGACGGCAGCAGATTTTTTATACAAGGTCATCCGGAATACGATAGAATGACTCTTGCCATGGAGTATATAAGAGATGTGAAAAAAAATCTTAATCCTAAATTGCCTATTAATTATTATGAAAATGATGACCCAAGAAACACGCCTATACTATCATGGAGAAACTTTTCAAATACTCTGTATGCAAACTGGTTAAACTTCTATGTATATCAGAATACACCTTATGAATTAATGGTAGATTTATCTTTTGAAAGTTCTTATTTATAGAAAATTGATAAATTTTAAACTCTGTTTTTTAAAATTTTATTTATATTTAATTTTTGTATTATTTAGATACTAATTAATGACATATTTGGGGATAGAAAAAGAGCATTTTTATATAAGAAATATACAAAAAATATATTGAAAATGTGATAAAGCTTGATAGATACTATCAAATATAGGTTTATTGAATTTGAATTTTCTTTATGATATAATGTTAAAAAATAATCTATCAAGTGGTATCGCACTAAGAATTTAGTTTATTCATACAAATTATAAAGCTGTTAGGTTGTAAAATTTAGGCATAAGTTTTTTAATAACAGAGTAGTATTGCTAAAAAGGTTAGTGTAAGATTCCATAATCAAGGAGGAATTATGAGTGAAAAAGCAAATGATAAATTGACCGTCAAGGCGTTTATCAACAAAGTTTTAGCAGGTACTGCAACAGGAGTTATTGTTAGCCTTATCGCAAATGCTATTATAGGTTCTTTATTAAAATCCTTAGGTCAAAATAATAAGTTCTTAATGGATTTTTATTATATTGTACGCAATATGCAGTTCTTGTCTCCTGTTTTAATGGGTGTTCTTATTGGTTTACAGTTTAATCTAAATGGTATGCAGTCTGTACTTGTAGGTGCGGCAACTTATCTTGGTTCAGGTGCTTATAAAATAGCAGGCGAGGCTAATGAGATTGCAACAGGTGCAGGTAGTGTTACAATGGCAGGTATAGGCGACCTTATAAACATTATGCTTACTGCCTCACTTGCAGTTTTAGTAATTCTTTGGATTGGAAATAAACTTGGTTCACTTACAATTATACTTTTACCGATTATAGTAGGTGGTGGTGTAGGTTTAGTAGGTTACTATACATTACCATTTGTATCACAAATTACAAAGTACATAGGTGCAGGAATCAATAGCTTTACTGTATTACAACCTTTACTTATGTGTATTTTAATAGCTATTTCTTTCTCATTACTTATTATTTCACCTATCTCAACAGTTGCGATAGGTATTGCAATAGGAGTTGTAGGACTTGGTGCAGGTGCGGCAAATATTGGTGTTACAGCTTGTACAGCAGTTTTAGTTATTTCATCATTAAAGATTAACAAGGGTGGAATTACTTTAGGTATTGCACTTGGTGGTATGAAAATGATGATGCCGAACCTTGTAAATTACCCGATAATTGCAGTTCCGGTTGCATTAAATGCAGCTTTATGTGGTATTGCAGTTCGTATTTTCAATATACTTGGAACACCTCAAAGTGCAGGTTTTGGTGTTGTAGGTCTTGTAGGGCCTATCACTGCTTATGGAGAGGGAATCAAGGCAGGGGCATCTTCTCCGGCACTTATACTTGGAATTGTAATGACTTTCTTAGTAATTCCTGTTGCAGGTGCGATATTATTTGATTTCTTATGCCGTAAGGTATTTAAGTTATATGAGATTGAGGCATTCCGTTTTATGGGTGTTCAATAAATTTAGGCTTGCCTGTATTTTCGTTAGTTACGAAAGTGCAGGCAACATTTTAGAGATAATAAAATATTATAAGGAGGTTTTTTTATGAAGATAGCGATTGCAGGAGCAGGTGCAATGGGTGGTCGTTTTGGATATATGCTTAAAAAATCCGGTCAGGAAGTTATACTTATTGATAACTGGAAAGAGCATGTTGACAAAATTAACCAAAATGGTCTTATTGTTGATAATGACGGAACAGAGGAAGTTATACCTTTTGAGGCATATTCATCTAAGGAAGTAAAAGGTAAAGCTGATATAATTATTTTATTTGTTAAAGCAATGCAACTTCCTAGCATGCTCTCAGATATAAAGACTTTAATTGATGACAACACAAAGGTTATTTGTTTATTAAACGGTTTAGGACATGTGGAAACCATGGAAGAATATCTACCTAAGAAGAATATATTTATAGGTGTTACAATGTGGACAGCAGGTATAGTAGGACCGGGACATATACATATTTCAGGCGACGGTGGAATTGAATTACAAAATATAGAAAAGGGCGAGCAAGAGGCAGGCAAGGAGATTGTAGAAATATTTAGTAAGGCAGGCTTAAAGGCAAAATACAGTGAGAATGTACTTGGTTCTATTTGGAAAAAAGCTTGTGTAAATGGAGCATTAAACGGTCTTTGTGCAGTTCTTGATTGTAATTTACATCAGTTTGGACAAATTCCCGAGGTACATGATGTGGTAGTTAAGATTGTTGATGAGTTTGCAGCACTTGCTAAGGCATCAGTAGATGTAACCCTAGATAAAGACGCTACAATAGCTCTTATTGAAAGTACTTATGACCCTGAAAAGCAAGGTAAGCATTATCCGTCAATGCACCAAGATTTGGTAAGAAATCATAGACCGACAGAAATTGACTATATCAATGGATATGTTGCCAGAAATTCAAAGAAATATAATCTTAATGCTCCATATTGTGAGCTTATTACTACACTTGTGCATGGAAAAGAAAAGATACTTGGTATAATTTAGATTGGTAATATATAAGGGCGTTGCAAAACTAGTTTTACTAATAATTAACTTCATTGTTCTCTATTGGAAAGCAAAAAAAGTTATATTTATTAATTACTATATATGGGATTTGTCCCCCTACGGGGGACA
>CALALP010000020.1 GCA_937925515.1 uncultured Lachnoanaerobaculum sp.
GGTTTTCCTCGCCGTCGGCGAGGAAAACCCCCAAATTATAGCTACTATATACTACTAAATTTAGCACCTGATTTTGTGCTGTCCCAAATTACCTGTTCCATTCTAGGTAGTGAAATTCCAAGAGTTTCTTTTAAAACTTCCTCTACATTACTTACAGGAATAATAGTTAATTGCTTTTTGATTTCATCAGGAACTTCCTTTAAATCTGCTACATTATCTTTTGGAATAAGAACTTTTTTAATTCCTGCCCTCTGAGCACCATAAAGCTTTTCTTTTAAACCACCGATTGGAGTTACTTCTCCACGCAAGGTTATTTCTCCTGTCATAGCAAGTTTTGAATCAACCTTTTTACCTACAATTAGAGAGGCAAGTGCAGTAAAGAGAGTAATGCCTGCTGACGGGCCGTCTTTTGGAACTGCCCCTGACGGAACATGAATATGTAAATCTCTTTCCTTAAAGTTTACAGCATTGAGTGGTAGCCTTGATTTTAAAAGACTTAGAGAAATCTTTGCAGATTCTTTCATTACATCTCCAAGCTGACCTGTTAAAAGAACTTGACCACTTCCCGGCATATCAGTAGTTTCAATAAATAGTATTTCGCCGCCGACAGGTGTCCAAGCAAGCCCTGTAACAACTCCTGCAGGGTTTTCATTTTCAGCTTTTTCATGACGTGAAATATTACGCCCAAGTATATTTTCTGTTTCCTCTGCTGTAATAATTATTGCATCGCCTGAGGTTTGTGATACAATTTTTTCAGTAGCTGAACGTGCTAAAGCGGCTAATTGTTTCTTTAGACCTCTTACACCTGCCTCGAGAGTATATTCTGAAATTACTTTTTTAAGTATATCATCATCTATTCTAAGCTTATCCTTTGGAATGCCGTAATCTTCTAAAACCTCAGGTATAAGATGCTTTTTCCCTATATGGAACTTTTCATCAGGAGTGTAACCTGAAATTTGTATTACCTCCATACGATCTAAAAGAGGTGCAGGAATATTTTCTAAAGAGTTTGCAGTTGCTATAAAAAATACTTGTGATAAATCATAAGGTAAATCTAAGTAGTGGTCTGTAAAAGTATTATTTTGTTCAGGGTCTAAAACTTCAAGCATTGCACTTGTAGGATCTCCTGAAAATCCTCCCGGCATAAGCTTATCTATTTCATCAAGTACAAGTACAGGATTCATACTTCCTGCTCTTTTAATACTTTGCAATATTCGCCCCGGCATAGCACCGACATAAGTACGGCGATGACCTCTTATTTCAGCCTCATCTCTAACACCACCTAAGCTTATGCGTATATATTCTCTATCAAGTGCTTTTGCTATACTCTTTCCAAGACTTGTCTTACCTGTTCCCGGAGGACCTACAAGTAATAAAACAGAGCCTTTATTTTCATTTTTTAATTGCATAACTGCTAAATGTTGTATAATTCTTTCTTTTACTTTCTCAAGTCCATAATGATGTTCATTTAAAATGTCTCTTGCAAAAGAAAGATTTATCTTTTTACTTTCCTTAACTTTCCAAGGTAATTGAATTAAGAAATCAAGATAATTTCTAATCATATTTTGTTCAATTCCCTCACGTCCAAGCCCCTCAAGTTTTCTAACTTCTTCGAGAGCAACTTTTTTTACTTCCTTTGGCATATCTGATTCATCTATCTTACTTCGATAATCTTTTTTGCCATCTTCATTATCCCCTGATTCTTCATTTAGTTCTTCTTGAATGGCTCTAAGCTGTTCTCTAAGAGCTTGTTCCCTATAAAGTTTGTTAGCACGCTCTGAAAACTTTTCATTCATTTGTATATTTAACTTTAAAAGTTCTTTCTGTCTAAGAAGATAATCAATAAATAAAAGACTTCTTGCCCTTAATGATTCAGTTTCCAAAAGATTAAGCCTTTCCTCCTCTGATAAAGGCATAAATCTTGCTAAATAGACCATGAGCTTATTTAAATCATTAAAGCGATTTACTTCATTTATAAATTGCTCTATTCCTTGAAAATTACTTGATACATCTTCAACTGCTTTTTTCATGTACTTAAGTATTTCTTCTTTGTTACGCTCATCTAAGTCATTGCTTTCATCAACAGTTTCATAACTTGCATAAAAGTCATCATTATATTTGTAAATATCAGACACCTTTACACGACTTATGATATGAGCATTTAAAAGGACATTAGTATCTTTTTTAATGATATTATTTACTATAAACAAAACACCATTGTTGTAGAAATCTGATTGTGCTAAATCTTCATTTGATTTTTTATTCTTTTTAGGTAATGCTATAAAGAATTGATTTTTCTCTGCAAACTTAAGTTGTTGTGATTCGCTTATGCGAAATGTTATATCTGTTTTAGGTAAAAGAAGTATACCTGAAACAGGAAGTATTTTACTATTTGCCATATTTACCTACTTTCTTTATTATAAATGAATAATCATTTATAAATATTTCTAATTTAATGTGGGCTTTTAATCCCACATTAGCTTTACTTTTCTAATAACGTTTCTTGAGTGATATGTATAAGCTCCTCAAGTAATTGAGTTGTATCTATATTACACAAAATAGCTTTTGCTGCAAGCATTTTCACAGGATGAAATAAAAGAGCATATACATTTATTGCATTATATGAGCGAAATATATTTGTTTCCTGCCATTTTTGTAAAAGACACATCATTTTATTGATTCCTGAAATTTGCGAACATTTATGAGTAAGAGCAGGGCTACTTCCAAATTGCTCTACAAAGCTAAAAAGTTTCTCATGATGAATCATAAATTTATAATATTCTCTAATCAAATTTTCAATGATTATCTCTCCGTCTTGTTCTCCCTGTACGCCTCTAATTAAATCTTCATAAAGTTCCTCTGCACATTCAACATAAATTGATTGCAACATACTTTCTTTATTTTCATGATATATATATACAGTAGCAGGAGAAACCTCTGCCTGCTTTGCGATTTTTGAAATAGATGCACCTCCAAAGCCCTCTGCCAATACTACCTCAATGACAGCCTCCTTTATTCGTTGCTCCTTTTCATCATCTTTTCGCCTCATATTACCACCTCCGAGATTATAATAAATGATTATTCGTTTATCGTCAAGCGTTTTTTTAGAATACTTGATAGAATGGGAAAATGATAATATAATGACAGTATTATTTTAGAAAGGTTAAATGAAATGGATAAATTAATAGAAAAAATAAGTTCAAGAAATAAAGAGATTAATAAAAGGTTTGAATTTCGTACTGTATTACCTAATGAGGCAGATACAGTAGCTAAAATAGAACAGATTTGCTTTCCACCTAATGAGGCTTGCTCCGTATCTCAAATAAAAGAGAGAGTAGTAGTTTCCCCTGAATTATTTTTAGTTGCCATTGAAAAGTCTACAGGAAATATAGCAGGTTTTTTAAATGGAATCGCTACAGATGAGGAAGTTTTTAGAGATGCTTTTTTTGAAAATGCAAAGCTACATAAAACTGACGGAAAAAATGTGCTGCTACTTGGACTTGATGTTTTACCTGAGTATAGAAAACAAGGTCTAGCAAAGGAAATTATGTATAGATACTTATATACTGAATATAAGAGAGGACGAAAAAATATCATTTTGACTTGCTTAGATTCTAAAGTGAAAATGTATGAAAGAATGGGCTTTAAAGATTTAGGCTTGGCAAATTCAAGCTGGGGTGGCGAAAAATGGCATGAAATGAGTGTGGAGTTTAAAAAATGGAATATAGGGCATTAATATTAGAATCAGTAATTTGGTCTATAATTTGGATATTCTTTGTAATAATTTCAGTTAGAGTATTTCCATTTACAATAGAACATGATTATCCGAATGATGTTAGAAAACTTGCAAATATTCAAAAGCCCACATCAAAACAAAAACTACAAGGCATAATTTTTGGAATTATAGGTTTTGTAATTCTATTTGGACTTCTCATAGTATTTGCACTAATGCATTTTAATAAACAAAATTTATCTTTTCTAAGTATTTTTAGACACTTATGGATTATATGCATGACTTGGAATATAGTTGATTTAGTAATAGTTGATTGTTTGATGATTTGCAAATTTTCTATTAAATGGTTTGTTTTACCAAAAACAGAAAATTATATCGGAAATAAAAATTACAGATTTCATTTTATAGGTTTTCTGAAAGGTTGCTTTGCCCTGACAGTTATTGCAATATTATTTTCAGCAATTTCTTATGGGATTATATTAGCGTAAAATTATAAAAACGTTTCACATAGTTTTCACTAGTTTGTTATAGAGTGGCTAATACACTATAAACAATATAGTATGGAAACCATAGAGCTAATATTAGAATCAAAAAATGACAATAATTGGTTTCTTGAACACATAAATAAGTATTATCAAAATATTACAATGGTTTCGTATGAGTCAGTTAAAGACCAACTAAATTTATTAAGTATTAGTTTAAAAGATGTAGCAGATAAGGCTTTTTATAAAAGAGGAGAAAAAGAGAAAACAACAGATAAACTTTTTAGAAAAGTTAAAGATGAAAAGCTTATGCTAGGGGAGCTACTCCTAGAAAAAAACACTTGACATACACAGCAGTATTATTGTAGAATATACTGCGTTGGTGGGCTATCGCCAAACGGTAAGGCAGTGGACTCTGACTCCACCATTTCTAGGTTCGAATCCTAGTAGCCCAGTTAAGACCAAAGCAATATGTTTTGGTCTTTTTTTGTTCTTTTAACAGTACAGTTACAAATGTTACATACCAATGATTAAAAGAATGCTAAACTCAAAGAGAATTAAGTTAGTTTTATCAAAATAAATAAAAACCCTTGGAGGTAGTATGAATAAATATTTTTCACTTACAGATAAAGTGTTTGATGTTACGGAGAAATATCCGATTTTAATAGAAGTATTTGCAGCTAACGGATTTGAGAATTTAAGGAATGAAAATTTGAGAAAAATGTTGGGAAAAACTATTTCTGTTGCAGATGCATTGAAAATGAGAAAAATAGATGCAGCTGAGTTTGAAAAGCAAATGATTGCTGCAATAGAAAATAAGAATGATGACATTTTAAATGGTCTTTCAAGAGCTGAAACTCATATTTCAGGAGCTGATGTAACTATGGCAGGAATACTTCCATGCCCTATAAGATTTCAGCTTTTAGAAAAACTTGATATGTGGATTAGAAGTAATGATAAGAAAGTTGAATATGAACTTCAAGCAGCTAGTATGGGACTTGATTGGCTTATGGAAAGAGTAGAAAGTGCAAAAGATGAGAGTGAGCTTGCAGACATTTATCTATCAGCAGGATATGGATTTTTCTTTGATAGAGAGGGACTTGGAAAGTTTAGAGAGCAGGGAGTCTTTGCTGATTTAACAGATATTGAGCATTTTAATAAAGACTTTGAAAATGACTATATTGACTTAAGAGATCCACAAAAAAGATACAATATTATAGGTGTTGTTCCTGCTATATTTATGGTAAATACACAGCTTTTAGGCGACAGACCTATTCCAAGAAGTTGGGCTGACTTATTAAAGCCTGAATATGAGGGAACTATGGCTATTCCTATGAGCGATTTAGATTTATTTAATGCCATTTTATTAGGAATATATAAGGAATATGGAAATGAGGGGCTGGCAGCACTTGGACGTGGAGTTATGAAGAGTCTACACCCTGCACAAATGGTTAAAGACGGTGGTAGAAAAAGCATTGAAACACCTATTATAAGTGTAATGCCTTATTTCTTTTCATTTATGTCAAAAGAGGGTGGCCCTATGAAACCTATTTGGCCTGAGGACGGAGCAATTATAAGCCCTATATTCTTCATTACAAAGAAATCAGCAGCAAATAGAATTAAGCCAATGGTTGACTTTTTATTCTCAACTGAAATGGGTTCAGTTTTATCAGCTGACGGTAAGTTCCCTTCAACTCATCCATTACTTGACAATGGTTTATCGAGAGATAAGAAATTTATATGGCCGGGTTGGGACTTTATCTATAAGCATGACATAAAGCAATTACTTAAGGATTGCGAAGATACTTTTTATGGCAGGAAGTAACTCTTAAAAGAATTACTTTTTTAATACAGGAGTTTTTATGAATTTAATTATTTTTTCAGGTCCTCCGTCATCAGGGAAGACCTCAGTTATTTTAAAAACAGTTGAAAGTTTCAAAAAAAGAGGTATGAAAGTAGGAGTTGTAAAATTTGATTGCTTATATACCGATGATGACTTATTATATGAAAAAGCAGGTGTTCCTGTTAGAAAAGGACTTTCAGGTGGGTTATGTCCTGACCACTTTTTCGCATCCAATATTGAGGGAGTTGTAGAGTGGGGGGTTAGAGAAAAACTTGACCTTTTAGTAACTGAATCAGCAGGACTTTGCAATAGATGTTCTCCATATCTTGCAGATATAAAAGGAGTATGCGTTATAGATAATCTTTCAGGAATTAATACCCCTAAAAAGATAGGGCCAATGCTTAAATCTGCTGATATTGTAGTAATAACCAAGGGAGATATAGTATCTCAAGCTGAAAGAGAGGTATTTGCCGCTAAAGTAAGTGCTGTAAATCCAAAAGCAATGGTTATGCATGTAAATGGACTCAGTGGTCAAGGTGCTTATGAATTAAGTACATTATTATATGATGAAAATGTTAATATTAAGAGTGTACAGGGTATGAAGTTAAGGTTTGCAATGCCGTCAGCAATGTGCTCTTATTGTTTAGGAGAAACTAGAATCGGAGAGAGCTATCAGCTTGGAAATACTAAAAAAATGGTTTGGGAGGATAAGTAGTAAATGAATATTGCAGATTGCATTAAGAAAAAAACTCTCAAAAAATTATTAGAGGAATATCCATTTGCACTTTCCTTTTTTGAACAAAATAGACTTGAAGTTTTAGAAAATCAAAATCTTACTTTTAAAGACTATCTATTAAGCCTAGATGAGCAACTTGTTGAAGAGGAGGCAATAGATGTCGATGCTTTGCCTAAGGAACTTGAAATTTACATTGAACAGATGATTGAGTTTCTAGGGATTGAAAAGCAAAATGGAGTAAGTAGTTTAAGTATTTTAGCAGGGCATAATAAACTTGGAGAACCTGAATCATTTGGAAGAATTGACATTGAACCCTCACAAATAATTTCAATAGTAGGACCTACCGGCTCAGGAAAAAGTAGACTACTTGCAGATATAGAGTGGGCTGCTCAAGGAGATACGCCTACCGGCAGAAGTATTCTTATAAATGATGAGCAACCTGATTTAAAATGGAGATATTCTACAAATAAAAAACTTGTTGCACAGTTATCACAAAATATGAACTTTGTAATGGACTTGACTGCTGGAGAGTTTGTAAGAATGCATGCTGAAAGTAGAATGGTTGAAAATGTAGAAGAAGTAACAAAAAAGATTTTAGAAGAGGCAAATAGATTAGCAGGAGAGGCGTTTTTAGTTGATACCCCTGTTACAAGTTTGAGTGGAGGACAGTCAAGAGCTTTAATGATTGCAGATACTGCCGTACTAAGTGCCTCCCCAATAGTTTTGATAGATGAAATTGAAAATGCAGGTATAGACAGAAAAAAAGCCCTTGATTTACTTGTATCTCAAGATAAAATTGTGTTAATGGCTACACATGATCCATTACTTGCTTTAATGGCTGATAGAAGAATTGTTATTAAAAATGGTGGTATACATGCTGTAATAAATACAAGCGAGGAAGAGAAAAAACTACTTACTGAACTTGAAAAAATAGATGATATTATGCAGGAAGCAAGACGAAGTTTAAGAGCAGGAGAGAAACTTAATATTAACCTTAAATAAAAATTTTAATACTTTACTAAGTTAATATGTAAATATTATGTTTAATTTTAAATACTTTGAAAAAAAATTAAACAACTGTTGACATAGCAAGCGAAAACATATATCATATATGGGTATATAGGGGTTAAAAACGCTTAGCTAAAGAGGAATAGTAAATATGGAAAGAAATGCATTTAAAAAGATAGAAGAATATCTTTATGTTATTGAGAAAAGTCCTATATTTGCAGGTATGGGCAGAGAGTCTATTTTGGAGTATTTAAAAGTAAGTGAATCAAAGATAGTAAAGCATAAGAAAGATGATATTATTTTTTTACAAGATGATTTACCAAATTGTATGCATATTTTAATTGACGGTACAGTTGCGATATGCAATGATTCAAGCAATGGAAAAAGAAGTATAATTGCAGTTTTTGAAAATGCAGGAGAAATGTTTGGAGAGGTATTTCTTTTCTTAAACCACAAGGAATATGAGCATTATGCACAAGCACTTACAGATTCATTGGTGCTTGAAATACCTAGGGAATACTTTTTTGATAATAAATACGGAAAGCTTGAGGATAAGGCAAGAATAACTTCTAACCTACTTGGAATCTTTGCTCAAAAGACTTATTATCTTAATCAAAGACTTAACATTCTTTTATGTGGAAATTTAAGACAAAAGCTTGCTAAGATTATACTTAAGGGACATAAAAATGGTGTTATGAAATTGTATATGAATAGAGAGGAATTAGCTGATTTTGTAAATACTGCAAGACCGTCTTTGTCAAGAGAACTTATGAGTATGCAAACTGACGGCTTAATTCGTGTAGACAAAAGAACTATACAAATTTTAGATTTTGATAGGTTAAATGAATTGCTTTAAAGTTAGCTAAAAATTTAGTAATAATAAAAAGAGTCTAATGCAGGCTCTTTTTTGTGTGTAATTTCTTAGTTATATCTCGATTTTCATGATATAATAAGACTTGTTTGAGCTTGTTTTTTCCATTGGAGGGATTATGTATATTTTTGATAGTAGAGTAAGGTATAGTGAAATTGAGGAAGATAGGAGTTTATCTTTATTTAGTGCAGTAAACTATTTTCAAGATTGTTCTACATTTCAATCTGAAGATTTAAAACTTGGAATAGAGTATTTAAGTAACATACAAAAAGCATGGTGGCTTATTTCATGGCAGATTGATATTCTTAAAATGCCTAAATTAGGAGATAAGATAGAAGTAGGTACTTGGGCTTATGGCTTTAAAGGAATGTATGGATATAGAAATTTTGTAATAATGTCCCCACAAAAAGAAATACTTGTTAGAGCAGATTCAAGTTGGGTATTTATGGATTTGGAGAAAAAAAGACCTGCAAGAGTGATTATATCAGGCGGAGAAAAGTATCTAAGTAATGAAGATAAAAAACTTGAAATGTATAATCTTGATTTAAAAAATGATTGTGATGAAAAACTTTTATCTGAGAGTACATTTACAGTAAAAAAACATTTACTCGATACATATAACCATGTAAATAATGCATGGTATATACAGATTGCAAGAAAAGCTTTGGAAAATGATATTGACATAAAAAGTGTTTCAGTGCAATATAAAAATGCCGCGACTCTTGGAGATTTAATTCAAGTAAAAGTTTTTGATATAAATGGAGATTTTAAAGTTGAATTATCTGATAGCAAAGGGAAAATTTACGCAGTAGTATTTTTTGTAATTAATATTTAGAGTCTGCTATGAGCAGGCAGAAAGAGGGAAGATGAAACTAGGGGTAAGACAGGTTTTAAAAGTTGTAAGAATTAAAGATTTTGGTGCGTATTTGGCAGGTGATGACGATGAGCAGGCAATATTATTACCTAAAAAAGAACTAAGTAAGGACGTAGACATAGGCAGTGAAATAGAAGTTTTTGTTTATAGGGATAGCTCGGACAGACTCATTGCAACCACTAGAAAAACTTTGATAGAAGTGGGAGAGGTCGCAAGATTAAAGGTAAAAGACATTTCAAAAATAGGTGCATTTGTAGATATAGGATTAGAAAGAGATGTTTTACTCCCCTATAAGGAAATGAAAAAGCAGCTGGAAAAATCAGAGGAGATACTTTGTGCATTATACATTGACAGAACTCAAAGACTTGCAGCAACTATGAAAATTTACCCCTATTTAAAAACTACAACGGATTATAAAAATGATGATGAGGTAAATGCTTACATATACGAAATAAAGGATATTGGTGCATTGGCGGCCGTAGAGGACAAATTTTATGGCTTAATTCCAAAGAGTGAAATATATACTAAACTCCAAATAGGCGATACAGTAAATGCAAGAATTTTAAGAGTGAGAGAAGATAATAAGCTTGATTTAAGTTTAAGAAAGAAAGCATATTTACAACTTGAGGAAGATGCAAAATACCTGGAAAGTGAACTTGAAAAGAGAAATGGAAGACTTGGAATAGGAGAATCAGCATCGCCTGAAACTATTAAAAATGAATTTAAACTTAGTAAAAAAGCATTTAAAAGGGCAATCGGTCATCTTTTAAAGGAAAGAAAAATAGAAATACTTGAAAATAATATTGTAAAGGTAGGAGAAAGGAAATGATATTTAGTAAAAAAAATAATTTAATTTATGAGTATGTAATTTTAATAATAGGAACTTTTCTTATGGCATTTGCCATTAAGAATTTATATGCACCTGTAAATTTAGTTACAGGAGGAGTATCAGGAGTTTCTATAATTTTACATAGTAAATTTAATGTACCTCTTTGGTTAAGTAATACAGCTCTTAATGTACCATTGTTTTTAATTGCAATCCCAACGCTTGGTTGGAAATTTGTTGCAAGAACTTTAGTAGCTACATTTACATTATCATTTGCATTATATATAATTCCTGAAATGGTACTTGTTTCAAATGATATGTTTCTTTCTTCTTTATTTGGAGGAATACTTACAGGTGTCGGAATCGGTATGGTATTTATGGTGAAGGGAACAACAGGAGGAACAGATTTACTTGCCGCATTGCTACATTTGAAAATAAAAAGGTTTTCTCTTATAGAAATAATGCAAGTAGTAGATATTATAATAGTTATAGCCGGAATAACTGTATTTGGAATTAGCCAAGCACTTTATGCACTCGTAGCTATTTTTGTAATTACTAAAATTTCAGATAATATAGTAGAGGGTGTTAATTTCTCAAAACAAGCGTTTATTATATCAGACCATTCTGAAAGTATTGCACAAGCTATAATGCAACAGATGGATAGAGGAGTTACAGCAATAACTGCAAAGGGAATGTATTCAGGCGCAGAAAAACAAATGCTTTTTTGTGTAATTGCTCAAAAAGAGGTAGTTGCACTTAGAGAGCTTGTAAATAGTATTGATCAAAAGGCTTTTATAACACTTTCTGATTCGAGAGAAGTGTTCGGAGAGGGATTTATAGAGAAATAAATAATAATTAGTTTTATTGGCTAGGTTTCTAATAGAGAAACTTAGCCATTTTTTGTGTATTCTTTATTTGGATATAATAAGAAATGTAATAAATGGATATATAAGGTACTTGACAAATAAATAAGACAAATGTAGAATATAAATAAGACAAATGTAGAATATGGAGGTAGCTTATGAATAGAATAAAAAAACTTCCCGATTCAGAGTTTGAAATTATGAAAGTGGTGTGGGCGAATGAATCACCTATAAATACTGGAATTATTATGGAAAAACTTGGAAAGGAAAAAGAATGGAAAGCACAAACTATTATTACTTTAATGAATCGTTTAGTAGATAGAGGATTTATAAGAAGTGAAAAAAATGGCAAGGAAAGAAGTTATTTTCCTCTAATTGATAAAGAAGAATATTTAAAGTTTGAAACTAGAGATTTTATGGAGAGGTTTCATGGTAATTCTTTTGTGAGTTTAGTTACAACACTTTATGAGAGAAATAAGATAAAAGAAAGTGAGCTTGAGGAATTAGCAGAATGGCTAAAAGAAAGGCAGAAGTAATATGGATAATTTTATAGTTATTTTATTTAAATGTAGCTTTTTTATGTCTATCATAACAATTATATATGCTCTGTCTTTGTTACTAATTTCAAAACATTATACTGCTAAATGGTGTTACCATATATGGCTTATCATTGTGGTGGGTTGGTTAATACCCATAAGACCAACTTTTAATATTTCATTTTTACCTTTACAAAATTTTAAAAGTTTAGAAATTCCTAAAAAGATAATCGCAGTTAATACCTATGCTGATAATGTAGTATTTAATCAAGTAATATCAGAAAAGACAAAAGGAATTTCACTACTAACATGTTTTTTTATAATTTGGCTTGTTGGCTTGTTGGTGTGTTAATTATATTTAGTTATCATGTCTTAAGGCATATGTATTTTATGAAAGTTATAAGACATTGGAGTATAGATTTTTCTGATAAATCTTATATTGAGCTATTTAATAAAATAAAACAGGAGCAGATAATAAAAGAAGAGATAAAAATTAAAATTTGCGACGGTATTTCAAGTCCTATGTTAATAGGCTTATTTAAGCCAATTATTTTATTACCCAATATAAAACTTTCTAAGACAGAGTTTGCTTTCATAGTAAAGCATGAACTTATACATTTTAAAAGACATGACCTTTGGTATAAACTTATGATTTTGACTGTAAGTATTATACATTGGTTTAATCCTATAATTTATTTTATGGCAAAGGCTGTTTCTATGCAATGCGAATTATCATGTGATGAAATTTTGTTAAAAGAAACTGACATTGATACACGAATAAAGTATGGGCAAACTATTATAACTCTTGTTAGAAATAATATTAGACTTAAAACTTCATTATCAACTAATTTTTATGGAGGTAAAAGTGATATGAAAGTACGCATAAAATCTATTTTAAATACTAAAAAGAAGAAAATAAGTGTTATAGCATTTTTTCTAGTATTATTTTTAGTTTTAACTACAGGTAGTAAGTTAATATCTTCTGGTAATCAGATAAGTTCTATTGATAGAAAAATATTCACAGATAAAGATTATAAGAAAATTTCGGAGTTATATTTTAATAGCTATGAGAATATGACAATATCAGAATTTCAACAAAAAGTATGGAAAATCATTGATAATTATGAAGATACAAAATTTTTGGATAGACTTTATCAAAGTAATCAGTTTGAGCAATTAAAAGATACAGATAAAATTGCAGGTTTTGTATTTTATGAGCTAATTCCACTTACTTCAGAAAATTGGAAAACGAGAGAGTTTTTAGGCTCTATTAATTATAAAAATATAGAAAATACATGGCTTGAATATACTTATAGTCCTATTATTTTAGATGCTGACAAATTGACAGTAGGAAAATATAGTAAAGTAAGAAAAGAGTTTATAAAAGAGTTTTCTGATTGTTTTAGTTCTTTAAAAGAAGATGATTTAGGAAATAAACAAACTTCAAAAAAAATATTAGATACTAAGATAGAATATTTAAAGCAAAAGTTTAATTCAAATGAATTGAGTGTTAATATAGAATATTTTTTATCAAATGAGAATTATAAAGAGCAGAAATTAGATAATGTAGAAAAAGAGGATGGTTCTAATGAGAAAGAGGTATCTACTGCAAGTAGTGAAGATTATAATTCAATTTTAAAACTAAAAACAGAAAATTATAGCAATATGATATTAAATGATTTTAATACAAAGCTTTTAGAATGGGCTGATGAAAACTATGATAGAATGGAAAGAATTTTTACAGATATTTCTTACAATAAATTTCCGTCTTATTTATCTTATGAAGAAATTTCATTTTTAACCTTTACTATTAATTATTCAAGTTTTGAAAATGCAGCCTTAGTAAAAAGTATTCATTCAGAGCAACCTAAAGACAATATAAGTTTTAGAGATTCTCTGTCTGAAAAAACAGAAAAAGGTAATAATAAAACATCTTGGACTTCTCTATATTATGAGGGAACTTATAAAATAAAGAATAGTAACCTTATAACAGTTGGTGAGCGAGATTACTGCATTGGAGGAGTTATTAGTGATATAAGAGAATTTTGGAATAGTAAAAACTTTGAAGATGTTAATTCTATGAATAAAGAAGAATTAGTTACAAAACTAAAATATATTAAAAAAAAATATAGTAATGAACAGATAGTAGTAAATATACAGCCTGAACAGATTAATTTTGAAAAAAACAATGAAAATTATAGATAATTTAATATTAAAAAAATTACTATATACTATATATCAGCGAGATTATATCTATAAATAAGCCTTGGAATATAATCTTGCTGATAATTTTTTGTGATTTAACTGTTACCAAATTTAACATTATTAATCTTGATTTTTTCGTTATTTTGACTTATCATATAAAGTACAGCTAGTTAATATTCACAAAGGAGATAAAGGTATGATCTCAAATCAAATTTTACAGAGTACAATAGAAGGGCTTAAGGGGATTACTCGTTCAGAATTATGTATTTGTGATACAGAGGGAAAGGTGCTTGCAACTACTTTTTCTTCAGAATCAGATTATGAAAGTGCAGTAGTTTCATTTGTAAATTCTCCTGCCGATTCACAAGTAATTGGTGGATTCCATTTTTTTAAGATATTTGACGAACATCAATTAGAGTATGTTTTAATGGCACAAGCAAGTAATGATGATGCTTACATGATTGGAAAACTTGTAGCTTATCAAGTTGAGGGTTTGCTTGTAGCCTATAAGGAGAGGTTTGATAAAGATAATTTTATGAAGAACCTACTTCTTGACAATATGTTACTTGTAGATACCTATAACAGGTCAAAGAAGTTGCGTATTGAAAATAATGTAAAGAGAGTTGTTTATATAATTGAAACAAGTATAGAAAAGGATTTAAGTTCACTTGAAGTGGTAAGAGAACTATTTTCATCTTCAAAGAAAGACTTTGTAACAGCTGTTGATGAAAACAGCATTATTTTAGTTCATGAAATTGAGGGCGAGTATGATTATGTAAAGCTTGAAGAAGTTGCTAAGAGGGTTGTAGACGAACTTGCATCTATAAACATTAAAGATGTCTATGTATCTTATGGAACTGTTGTTTCTGAACTTAAAGATGTTTCAAGGTCTTATAAAGAGGCTAAAATGGCACTTGATGTAGGTAAGGTATTCTATAGTACCCAAAGTGTAGTCGGCTATTCAAGACTTGGAATTGGAAGAATTATATTCCAACTTCCTATGCCACTTTGCAGAATGTTTATAAGTGAAATTTTTGAAGACAAAAATCCTGAAGATTTTGACGAAGAAACTTTGACAACTATCAATAAATTCTTTGAAAACAGTCTTAATGTATCTGAAACTTCAAGACAGCTATACATTCATAGAAATACTTTAGTTTATAGACTTGATAAAATTCAAAAGTCTACAAAACTTGATTTAAGAGTATTTGAAGATGCTATCACATTTAAAATTGCACTCATGGTTGTAAAATACATGAAATATATGGAGAGTCATAAATATTAATGAATAATAGAGGTAGATTTTGGTTAGGTGTACTATCAGGAGTACTTTTTACTGTACTGTTTGCACTTGGAGGGGTGGCATTTTTAGCTACTCGTTATTTTAATATACTTAGCACTCCTGCTACAGCAAACGTTGTAAGTGAAAAGACTACCGGTAAAAAGGAAGATGTAGACAATTCAAGTAAACTTGATCTTGAAAAAGTAAATAAGAAAATTCTAAAGCTTGAGAAGTTGATAGATAAAAATTTCCTATTTCAAGAAGATATTAAAAAAGTTGAGGACGGCGTTTATAAGGGACTTATGAATGGCTTAGATGATCCTTATTCTGTATATTATAATGAGGAAGATTATAAGGCTATAACTACTGATACAAGTGGTGTATATTCAGGAATAGGTGCTTTAGTTTCAAAAAATCCTCAAACAGGTATTGTAACTATCATGAAAGTCTTTAAGGGTAGTCCGGCAGAAGAGGCAGGACTTATGTCAGGAGATATTCTTTACAAAGTTGACGGAGATGAGATAACTGAATTTGAACTTGAAGTGCTAGTAAGTACAAGAATAAGAGGTAAAGAGGGAACTTCATTTGATCTTACAATTTTGCGTGGAGAAAATAGAGATGAGCATACTTTTAAGGTTACAAGAAGAAGTATAGAAGTCCCAACTGTTGAGCATAAAATGCTTGAAAATAATATAGGTTATTTGGTTGTAAGTCAATTTGACGTAGTTACTTATGATCAGTTTGTGGCGGCAATAGAGGACTTAAAAAAGCAGGGAATGAAAAAACTTATAATTGACTTAAGAAGTAATCCGGGAGGAGTGCTTGATACCTGCGTAAATATGCTTGATTATATATTGCCAAAGGGACTTATTGTATATACAGCTGATAAAAATGGAAAAGGCGATAAGTATGATTCTGATGAGGAACATAAACTAGATATTCCAATGGTAGTCTTAGTAAACCAAAATTCAGCCTCAGCCTCTGAGATATTTGCAGGTGCAATCAAGGACTTTAAGCACGGAACTATAATGGGTAAGAAGACTTTTGGTAAGGGAATAGTACAGAACATGATTCCTCTTGGCGACGGCACTGCTATTAAGATTACTACTCAACACTACTATACACCAAGTGGTTTTGATTTACATAAGAAAGGTATTGAACCTGATGTAGAAGTTGATCTTAATAAAGATGCGATAGTAGGAGATTTAGAAACAGACAATCAATTACAAGAGGCTATAAAAGAACTTAATAAGTAAATATAAGCAGTACCAAGTCTACATTAGATGAGGTACTGTTTTTTGTTATAAGGAGAAATATAATGAAGAAAATAATTCTAATAGTTATTGCTTGCTTTCTGACTTTAACATTGTATCTTATAAGTCAAAAAAGCAATAAAACTTATGCTTATGAAGAATTAAACTCAATGTCAACAACAGAGTTATATAATACATTTCTTGATAATGGTTTAGTTGTAAATGATGAATTAAAGAGTAATTTATCAGAAAAAGAAATAGCTGAAATGTTAAAAGAAGATTTTGAAATGTTAAGTAAAGGAATTACGGCATGCAATTATTTTATGTATTATGACTTTTCTAATGAGGTAAAACGTGTTTATGTTAGGCTTGTAAAAGTTAAATAAAGTACATTAAATTAAAATAAAAAATATATTTAAATAAAGGCTTGTATTTATTCATAAAAGGTGTATAATATAAATCGTAAGCAATTAAATATACATTTAAATATTAAATAAAATGATTTTATGCAATATTTTGCACTTAAAAATGCATAAAATTAATTTAAAATTAGGAGGGAAATGATTATGAAAAAGAATATATTTAAAGTTTTTACATTAGCATTAGTTTGTATAGGTCTTGTAGCTTGTAGTTCAAATAAAGCTGCGACTAATAACTCAGAGTCTTCTGTTGAAAGCATAAGCAAGGGAGATGAGGGAGTTAGAAAAACAGGTATTTTAGTTATGGCAACAAATGCAGAATTTCCACCTTATGAATATCATGAGAATAATGAAATTGTAGGGATTGATGTTGAGATAGCAAAGGCGATAGCAGAAAAATTGGAACTTAAGCTTGATGTAAAGGACATGGCATTTGATGCTATAATACCGTCAGTATCTTCAGGAAAGGCAGATATAGGACTTGCAGGAATGACTGTAACTGATGAGCGTAAGGCAAATGTTGATTTTACTGACACTTATGCACATTCTTCACAAGTAGTAATAGTTAAAAATGATTCCGATATAGCTAGCCCTGATGACTTAAAGGGTAAGAAAATAGGAGTTCAACTTGGTACTACAGGAGATTTATATTCTGCAAATATAGAAGGAGCAAGTGTTGAGCGTTTCCCTAAGGGACTTGATGCAGTGGTTGCACTCTCACAGGGTAAAATAGATGCAGTAGTTATTGATTCACTTCCTGCTAAATCTTTTGTGGAAAATGTAGAGGGAACTAAGATACTTGATAAAGAATTTACTTCAGAAGATTATGCTATTGCTATTAAAAAAGGAAATACTGCATTAGTAGAAAATATAAATAAGGCAATCAAAGAATTAAAAGAAGACGGAACACTTGATAAGATAACTGAAAAATATATAAAGTAACAAGCAAAGTGAGGGCAAAATGTTAATTGATAAACTTACAGCTAACTTTATTACAGAGAACAGGTGGAAATATTTACTCTATGGTTTAAGAAATACTTTAATAATAACAATATTTGCACTTATTATAGGTTTAATACTAGGCTTTTGTGTAGCACTCATAATAAACTATAATAAAAATACGGGAAAGCTTAAAATACTTAGTAAGCTTTGTGGAGTGTATCTAACTGTAATAAGAGGAACTCCGATTATGGTACAACTTCTAATTGCCTATTATGGAATATTTGCAAGTATAGAAGATATGTCGCCTATAATTGTTGCAATAATTACTTTCGGCATAAACTCGGGTGCATATCAGGCTGAAATATTTAGATCAGGTATTGAATCAATTTCAAAAGGTCAACTTGAGGCAGGGAGGAGCTTAGGATTTAGCTATACACAAACTATGAACAGAGTAATACTACCTCAAGCAGTTAAAAATATATTGCCTACATTAGTGAATGAGTTTACAAGTTTGTTAAAAGAAACATCAGTAGCAGGTTACATTACAGTTATGGATTTGACTAAGGGAGGAGATATTATTCGTAGTATCACATATAGCCCATTTATACCATATCTTGCAGTAGCATTTATATATCTATGTGTAGTTATGTTATTAAGTTCACTTGCAAAATGTCTTGAGAGGAGTATGAAGAAAAATGATGCAAAATAAAGCCTCTATTATAAAAGTTCAAAATCTATCTAAAAGCTTTGGTAAAAATGTTATTTTAAAAGACATTTCAGTAGATATATATAAGGGAGATGTGGTTTGTGTAGTAGGACCGTCCGGCTCAGGAAAATCAACTTTTTTAAGATGTTTAAATAGATTAGAAGAACCCTCAGCAGGTCAAATCTTAGTCGATGATGTAAATATTTGTGATAAAAATGTTGATATTGATAAGCATAGGCAAAAAATGGGAATGGTTTTTCAACAGTTTAATTTATTTCCAAATATGTCTGTTTTAAAAAACTTGACTATCGCCCCAATAAAACTTCAGAAAAAAAGTAAAAAAGAGGCAACAGAACATGCACTGGAACTTTTAGAAAAAGTAGGTCTTTCTGATAGAGCAAATGACTATCCGACAAGACTTTCAGGTGGTCAGCAACAAAGAATTGCCATTGTGCGTGCTTTATGTATGAAACCTGAAGTAATGCTATTTGATGAACCAACCTCAGCACTCGACCCTGAAATGGTAGGCGAAGTTTTAAATGTTATGAGAGATTTAGCAAATCAAAAAATGACAATGATAGTAGTTACACATGAAATGGGCTTTGCCAAAGAAGTAGCAAATAGAGTTATGTTTCTCGATAAGGGAGAATTTTTAGAAGAGTCTAGTCCAAAAGAATTCTTTGAAAACCCTAAAAATGAAAGGCTTAGAATTTTTTTAAGTAAGGTTATATAGATGTAAAAATTTATTGTCATTAAACATGGGGGATTTCCTCGCCGACGGCGAGGAAATCCCC
>CALALP010000021.1 GCA_937925515.1 uncultured Lachnoanaerobaculum sp.
GAAAAAAAGAAGTTTTAAAAATGATATAAGTAAACGTGAAAATATGTTATATGATGATGAAAAAAAAATATTTTGGGTAGATAATACCAAAGAAGGAGAAACTGCCTTTAATAATCAATGTGTAAACCCTGAATGCAGGTATCAAGGTAATAAAACACATGGAGCATCACACGACAAAGACGGAATAAATAAATCTCATACAGATACACCGTTATATTGTGAAAAATGTGGTGCATTGTTACCTAGACCTTGGGTTGAAGATAAAAAAACTGGTGAAAAGCGACTTATGAAAGGCTTTGTCAGTGCATATAAGCGCATGAAATGGGATGAACCTGCTAGTACTTTAACACAAAACTTTCAATTTGCATGTTCTGATAATAAAATACACCCTAAGCAAAGTCGTGTTCTTTCACTTTATGAAGGGTTGGTATTACAATCAATAACAAAGTATAATTTCTCCTTTGCTATTGATGGAAAGACCTGTTCCGATGGCTTAATAAGGGATACAATAGGAGAGAGTGTACCACCACATGTTATAGATTTAATTTGCTCATACATAATCGAGTTATCTAAATAGAATAGGGAGCATTATGCCCCCTATTCATTATTTTACTCTATAGCCAATCCATTTTTTTCCTGCAAGCTTGTCGATATACGGCTCTGAATCTAACACCGCAATCCAACCAGCACACATTTTCTTGACACCCAATGATGTCATAATGGAAACACTTGTTGTTCGTCCACCGTCAGATTTTGGCTGAACAATTTTACCCCAGTCGTCAATTGTTAAATCATTACGGTAGAAACATGCAACAACAGTATGCACCTCATCAATAAAATCCCAAAATATAGATAATAAATTGTTTGTTTCTCTATGATGAGCTTTCCAATCAAAAGATATTACTTTGTTTATACGCTGTTCACCAATTAGTGGTTTAGGCATGACAGACGCAGGTGGCGTGCATCAACAAGTCGCTTTAACCTCTATTCCGTTATATTTAAATGGACTAAATAATGTTTTATCTTTAGGGTATTTTTTGCCCTCTACTTCAGTAAACAATGAACGGTAATAACTAAGGCGTTGAATGGTATTGGTACGCAATAAATCTGGATATCCATCTTGATGTAAATTTGAATGTAAGTTTCCCTCTGAAAAGCGTTCAACGCTTTTGGCAAAATACTCACCTACCATGCCACTGAGATTTCGCATTCCTAAAACTTCAAAAATGTTTATATCAAACTGCCTAGTTTGTTCATCAAGGATTCGGATTGCGTTGTTACAGAAATAGATTGCGTTAAGCAAATTTTCATTTGTAATAATCTTTTCACCCTCAATAACAATAATATTATTGTCATTAAATATGTAATCCATGCCGTTTCCTCCTAAATATCACGAAAAAAATCACTCAGTGTGCAATTTAATGCTATGACTATTTTTTCAAGATTTACTATTGAAACATTTCGTTTTCCATGTTCAACACTTGCTATATACGTCCTGTCCAAATCGGCTGCAAGGGCTAGCTTTTCTTGACTTAGTCCTGCACTTATTCTTAGTTCCTTTATTCGGTTGCCCACCTTTTGTCTTATCATACATACACCTCACTATATGATATAGTATAATTTTTCTGTAGACTTTAAATCAACGGACTATACGTCACGCTAGTTTGATTATCCCATATAATATAAAAAAGCAGGTACTTACACACCTGCCTAAAATTTGAAAATTTATTCCATTATTCTTTCACCTTGCAATACAGCACTAAATCTTCCTTGTAGCCCTCCTAGTCTTTTCACTTCCTTTAGCCACTTCGGAAATTCATTAAGTATTCTTGTGTATAACTCCACATTATCAATAGTATCAATATCATCAAGTACAAAGAAGTTTGCATTATCTACAACTCTACCTTTTAAATTATCAAGAGTATTTAAAATTCCATAGCCTCTTCCTCCACCTACTCCTATGAATTGCCAAAATATAGGATACTTTGCATTTTCAAATATCATTTTCTTAACTTTACCTTCCTGTTCTGTTGCACCGTCTGTTATACAAAGTACAAATACAGGAAGTTTACTGTCTTTAAACTTATCCTCAATGAATTTAATAGGAGCTGCAAGATTTGTTCCACCACCTGATATTTTTCTTGCATCTCTCCAATTATCAGTAGCATTTTTATAGTTGTCTAATGTTACATTAGGCATGACTGCCTCTTTAGTTCCAAAATATATAAAATCAAATTCCTCATTATCATCAAATTCCATAGCAAGTGGAACTACTTTGTTGACTACTCTTTGAACCATTCCACTAGTAAAATTTCTTCCCATACTTCCTGATATATCCATTAGTAGTACAACTTGTGCTTTTACATTTAAGAGATTATTTTTTTCAAGAGATATTTTTAAAGGTTTTGCAAGTGAAACAAGTTGAGGGGCTTTCTCCTCTAGTCTTTTTTCCAAAGATACCCTTTGAATACTTACTTCCTCCTGCTTTACAGTGTCTTCTTTTACCTCTTCTCCACCATAATAAGTAAGTAAATCAGCCAATCCTCCATTAAAGCCCCCTGAAATTGCACTGATTTTCCATTCTCCGTTTCTTCTGTAAACTTCAAATAAAATTACTCCTTTTACTCGATTGAAATGTTCTCCTGTTATATTAAAAATAAATTCCTCATTTTGATATATCCTTACAGAAATAGTCTTTAAGTCTTTCATATAGGAATCTTTATCTATACTTAACGTAAATATAAGTCTGTCAATTTTACTAGGCAACTTGGATAGTTCTAGCTTATATATATTATATCTAGCACCTTGTATTTGCACTATTTCTCTATTTGGAGAGTTTAATTGATTATAAAAAACCATATATGAATCATCTGATAGCTTGCCATTCTTATCTAGTCCAAAACAACAAACATCATACTCTGCCTCTCCTAAAGCCTCAATTTTCACTGTTATTTTTTCATTAATGTTAAAATACTTAGAAATACCAACTCTAAAACCATTTTCAAGATATATCATAGCAACTCCCTTTCTTTTAAATAGATTTATGTACTTATATTTTAACACAAAAACTAATTTTGTTATTATTAATTAGACAAAAGATTATGTTTAATTTCAAAAAAAGGGGGTTGCCCTCGCCGACGGCAACCCCAACAATCTATTACATTTAAATTCTCTTATCTAATAACTTACTTATTACTCACAAACATAAGGTAATAATGCAATATGTCTTGCTCTCTTAATAGCAACTGTCAACTCTCTCTGATGTTTAGCACAAGTACCTGTTATACGGCGAGGAAGAATCTTTCCTCTTTCAGATATAAATTTCTTTAAAAAAGCCACATCTTTATAGTCAATAGGCTTATTCTCATCAAAGCAATATCCACAAACTTTCTTTCTTCTTCGTAAGCCGTTATTAGGTCTTCTTCTATTATTATCAGTTCTATCTGTTCTGTTGAATGCCATAATTAGTCCCCTTTCTAAATATTATTAATCTTGGACTTAGTTAAATGGTAATCCCTCGTCTTCAACTCCGTCCGGAATATTCATAAAACCGTCTGTACTTGCAGCATTAGGTGTAGGTTTCGTTTCTGCACTATAACCGGAAGATGTACTTGCATTTTTGCTATCTGCAAATTCCTGATCTTCAACTATTACATCAGTAGTATAAACCTTTTGACCGTCTTTGTTGGTGTAACTTCCTGTTTGTATTCTACCTGAAACAAGCACTCTCATTCCCTGTCTAAAATACTTCTCGGCAAATTCTCCTGACTTATCAAATGCAACGCACTGTATAAAATCAGCAGTTTGTTCACCTGAATCAGACTGTCTTCTTACTCTTCTATCAACTGCTAAAGTATATCTGGCAATAGCCATAGAACGCTCACCTGTGGAATATCTGACTTCCGGATCTCTTGTAAGTCTTCCCATTAATATAACTTTATTCATAAAATCACGCTTTCTTTCTTGTTTAAGCCTCTTGCTTAACAACCAAGTATCTGAATACTGTTTCCATAATACGAATATGAGATTCTACTTCATTTGGACAATCTTGATTATCTGTTTCAAACTTTATGAAATAGTAGAAACCTTCTTTTTGCTTTTGAATTTCATAAGCAAATCTTTTTCTGCCCCAGTCATCAACGTTAGTTACAGTACCACCAAATCTAGTGATATAACCCTGTACTTTCTCGAGAGCAGCATTTTTTGCCTCATCTTCAAGCTTACCGTTAAGCACGAGTGCTAATTCATATTTTCTAGTCATCTTTTACCTCCTTATGGTCTCCGACCTTTAGATTAATCTAAAAGTAAGGAATAGTGTATCACGGTTATTCATTTTAACAGAATAATGTATATATTTCAAGCTAAATTTTCGACCGAACTTATTTTCGGTTATTATTACTAGAAACTTGCCTTTGAATGTTTTTCTTGGCAGGAAACATTATCCTAAAAAATGATAATAAAAGAAATGCACTCCCTCCAATAATGTAATATAAATCATAGTCGCTTATTCTACCTGAAATCTCTATAATTCCCTTTACTATACAACCACTTACAAATATTGCAATGCTTGAATTAAAAAGTAAAAGAAATATTCTATCAAGTCCTTTTTTAGAAAACTTGCTTACTAAAAAAACTATAACTGCTGCAACAAGTAAAATCACAAACATATATCTCATATAAATAGAATGTTCTCCAAATGAAAACTTCTCATATATAAAATTAAATATAAACAAAAATAAGGCTATACCTATATAACTTATCAAGGTCTTTTTAGTGTCCGATGTAGACAATATCGCTCACCTCTCTTTCTGATATATTATGACCGTTTGTAGTAGGATTATTTACTATTTCATTATTAAAATACATTGTTGAAGAACCACCACCGTCTAAATTATAGGCTGTCTTAACATTATAACTTTTTAGAACCTCTGCAAGTTCATATAAAGAAAGTCCCTCACTCTCATAAGTTCTACCGTCTGACACAACAAGAATATAATGATTATCCTCTATAATTCCGATTGCAGTACGAGGATTACTTCCCATTGCCTTAGCAACTTCTGTATTTTCAGAAATAGCTATCTCAGAATTTTCTATGAGTACAGGTCCAAAAGCAAACAAGTTTACCACGTCTGAATCTACAAGTTCCTTTGCTGTTATCTCCGATTCATTTATTATTTCAAAATGACCGTCTGAATATATTGCTAAATCATCATAAGATGAATCTCCTCTTTTAGTATCACGATATATCACACCATTTTTTATAACATATCCCCTACTATTTGCACCATAATAATCCCCATTTATAGCAAGTATCGCATTATTATTCTTTGCCATACCGGAAGTTTTTTGTACAACATTTGTACCAAAAGCATTGTTTGCAAGAGCAGTTTTTAAATATTTTGAAGATGTTAGTTTCACATCTGCCACATAAATAGTAGTGTTATATTTATTTATAGTTTCTATATTTATAGAAATGTTATCATCCTTATATGAGTTTTCAGTAGTATTTGAACTGTCTTCAGCATTAGAATCACTCTTACTCGTATCTTCATTTGCCAAGCCATTATCATTTTCCACTGCATCATCTTTTGAAACATTTTTCCATGAATATGTCTTTGTTTTCTCTTTAACATTTTCCACTGCATCCTTTTTAGCCTCTGAATTAGTTTTAACGGTTTCTGAAACAGTTTCTGCATAAGCTACATAGCCTTTAACCTCCGGTATTACAAATGTTTTTAAAAGTGCATAAGCATTTGCCCCTGTTAAAATAAGCCCAAAGCAAGCAGCATATACAAATGGTTTCTTAAATAAATTCATTTTTCACCTCATTATTAATTATATTCATAACTCTTATTCACTCTATTATTTGCCGAAGTGAATATAAATCTTTTTTGACATACATAACTTACTAAGAATAAAATCATCTCTACAATAAGTTTTAGTAAATATAAATTTTTAAGTCCTAATCTATTGATAAATAACATTAACACTGAATTTATAGTAAGTATTAATGTCGCCAGCAAAGCGTACTTTGGTAAAGTAATACTGTTTTTTTCTTTATTTTTAAATACAAACTTCTTGTTAAAATTATAGTTAAATGTTGCACTTAGTATCCTTGCAAGTACATTTGAAAATAAAATCTTAGAAAATGTTGTTTTAAATACTAAAATAAAAGATATGTAAAGTAAGTAATCTATTATAAAAGAAAGTATTGATACTAAAGCAAAACCCACCAAATCCTTATATATCAAGTATGAGTCCCTCAGCACATTGAAATGTGAAGAAGAATTATTGTCTATGTAAATAGTTTCTATCTCAACTTCTCTAATCCCAATCCCAACCGAGGCAGTAAGCATATTCATTTCATACTCATATCTATCGCCCTCTATATTTAACATAAAATCTAAGTTATTCGTGTGAAATGCTCTAAGCCCACATTGAGTATCACTCACATCAAGACCTGAAGTCAGTGCAAATACCTTTCTTGTGATTGTATTACCGATTTTACTTTTTAATGGAACTTTACCACTAAACTTTCTTACCCCTGTAATAAGATTTAGTTTGTTATTCTCGCTTTCATTTGCAACCTTTATTATATCTTCTACTTTATGCTGTCCGTCTGCATCTGCCGTTACAACAATGCCTATCTTTTTATTAGTTTTTAAATAATTAAAAGCAGTTTTTAATGCTACTCCCTTTCCCTTATTTATCTCATGTACAAGTAAAGTAGCATATTTTTTCACATCATTAAATACACTTTTATAACTACTTCCGTCATCTACAACAATAATTTCAAATTCATCTAGTTCATATATATTTTTCAAAAGTTCAATTAATTTTTCATCAGGCTCATAAGCCGGTATAACCAAAAATTGCATTATTTCACCTCCTTACGTTTGTTGTTCGTGGTAAAATAATGCAATAAAAAAATGTTTATTTAATGTTTTGATCATGTTTAATTGATGAAAATTATTTAAATCTTAGTTGTCCACTTTGAGCAGTCTATAACCTTATTTACAATGTCATTATAAAATTCAGGTTCATGACATATTAGAACAAGACTCCCCTTATACTCCCTTAATGCTCTTTTTAGCTCATCTTTTGCATCTACATCTAAATGATTGGTAGGCTCATCTAAAAATAAAACATTTGTCGGTCTATTAATTAACTTACAAAGCCTTACCTTTGCCTGCTCGCCACCACTAAGAACCCTAACTAAGCTTTCAATATGCTTTGAAGTAAGCCCACATTTTGCAAGTGCAGACCTTACCTCATACTGAGTAAATGACGGAAACTCTTTCCAAATCTCCTCAATACATGTGGAATTATTGCCCTTTTCCATTTCTTGCTCAAAATATCCTATTTCAAGATAATCCCCAAGCTCTGTACTTCCTGAAAGAACCGGAATAAGCCCAAGTATACTCTTTAATAAAGTTGTTTTACCTATTCCATTAGCACCAAAAAATGCTATTTTCTCTCCTCTTTCCAAACTCAAATTAATAGGTTTTGAAAGTGGCTCATCATAACCTATCACTAAATCCTTAGTTTCAAATACAATCTTTCCTGAAGTTCTAGCCTCTTTAAAATTAAATTCAGGCTTCGGCTTTTCTCTTGCAAGCTCTATAATCTCCATTTTATCAAGCTTTTTCTGCCTTGACATTGCCATATTTCTTGTAGAAACTCTAGCTTTATTTCTAGCCACAAAGTCTGCAAGTTCTGCTCTTTCCTGCTGCTGCCTCTTATAAGCAGCCTCTAGTTGAGATTTTTTTACTTCATATACTTTCCTAAAATCTTCATAATCCCCCACATATCTATCTAAATTTTGATTTTCCATGTGATAGATAATATTTATAACAGAATTTAAAAACGGTATATCATGCGAAATTAGTATAAAAGCATTTTCATAGTCATTAAGATACCTCTTAAGCCATTCTATATGGTTTTCATCTAAATAGTTTGTAGGCTCATCTAAAAGTAAGATATCAGGCTTTTCAAGAAGTAATTTAGCAAGAAGTATCTTAGTTCTCTGACCTCCTGATAACTCATTTACATACTTATCAAGTCCTATCTCATCTATTCCAAGTGCCTTTGCAACTTCTTCAACCTTAGAATCTATAATATAAAAGTCATGTGCTAGTAAACTATCTTGAATAGTTCCAAGTTCCTGCATCATTTCTTCCATATCTTCCTCTTTTGCAGTTGCTAGATTATCACATATCTCATTCATTCTTTTTTCCATTTCAAATAAAAATGAAAATGCTCCCCTTAGAACTTCTCTTATGCTCATTCCATTTTCCAATGCTGAATGTTGGTCAAGATATCCTACTCTTACTCCCTTTGCCCACTCAACTTTTCCCTCATCAGGCATAAGTTTATCTGTAATAATGCTCATAAATGTTGACTTACCCTCGCCATTAGCTCCAATAAGCCCTATATGCTCTCCCTTTAACATTCTAAAACTTACGTCATGGAAAATGGCTCTATCTCCAAATCCATGACTTAAATGCTCTACATTTAATATACTCATTTTATTCTCCGATATTAATATTTGGCTAATGTGGCTGTTGCAAATTACATATAATAATGAATAAATATAACTTTGTTTTTTCAATAGAGAACAACTAAGTTAGTACTATTTGTTAAAATTAGTTTTGCAACACCCTCTTACTTATTTTCATAGTGAAGTCTATCATGAATAAGAAATATTGACAATCAATTAGTTTATTTAAAAGCCCTCACATTATTTTTATTTCTATCGGCAATGATTTCATTCTCATATCCTGTATCGAGAATAATATTTGAAATAGCATAACTATCTATAACAACATTATTCACACATAACTTCTTTGTACTTCCGGCATTAAGAATAGCTCCAACTTGAGCATTAAAGTAAGCATCTTCTTTTGAATCTAGTTGTTTAGCTAGTGGGAATGTAGCTACAATATGATTTGTTGAAATGAGGTTATCACTACCATTACTTATATATATAACATTTGGCTTAAATTCCTCATTATAATTTAAATCTACACATACCGAAATATGGTTAGATAAAATAGAGTTTCCATTTCCACTTATATTTATTAGCCCAAATGAATCTTCTATATCACTTCCTACATTTTGCATAGGCTCCCAAGGCTCATATTAAAAATAATACCATGCTCTAAATATATTAATCCCATATTAGTTACTTTAAATGAGTCATTTGCACTTTCAACATATATACCTGTTTTATTATTAACATAGCTATTTTCAGATATACATTTATTTAAATTATCATCTACAATAAGGATTTCCAATTTTCCACTTTGTTACATCATAGTAGTTCATATTTTCTCCTAAATATACACATTCTTTAAAGTATATATTTCTAAATTTTCTATTTTTATACTTCCGTTTAATGTATCAAAATATACCCTATTCTGCTCTTTTGTAGCATATATATTTGTAGAATGATTATTAGTATAGTTATCAGTAAAAATCTCAACTGATGAATTATCAGAATAGATATGAATATCAAGCTTTTCTTTATCTTTTAAAAATAGAACACTTTTTGATACTCCTTTACTCCAATCATCTACTTTATTTCTATCTACTATAAGTTCTGCTTTTTTTAGGCCAAATATATATTTTAATGATTTATTAGCATGTGCTCGAAGTCTAATCTCAAATCTTGATGCATTACTTTCAACCAAGTTAATACTAAATTTCATTTCAAAAAATACTCCGTCTTTTAATGCAATTTCCTGCTTAGTTGAAATCAACATACTTTCGGTACTACTCTTACTAGTTCTTAACTCTTTTAGTTCCTTTATTGGAATAAATTGTAATTTATAATTATCAAGTAACTTTACTTCTCTAGGAACATTAAAAAATCCACACCAACCCTCTTTATAAGTAGGCCCCCAATCTTTCCAATGTTCCATCCAGTCCCAACCATTTGCCCAACTCACTACTATTCTTCGTTTATCAGGTGCTACAAATGAATGTGGTGCATAATAGTCCAGCCCCCAATCTAACTCACCTAGACTATGATAATCAAACTTTCCTGTGTTATAATCAAAATCTCCAATTAAATATATATTTTTTCTTTCTCCGGCTCCCATAGGAGAAAATGTCAAAATATATTTATTACCAAGTTTGTAAAAATCAGGACATTCCCACATATATCCTAATTCTCCACGACTTTCTGCTAAAACATTTACAAACTCCCAATCTATTAAATTGTTTGACCTATATAAAAGTGCTTGTGCCTTATTATCTTTTTTTGCTCCACAAACCATGTAAAATTTATCATTATTCTTCCATACTTTAGGATCTCTAAAATCACTTTCCTTTATTCCACTAGGTGCTTTAAGTACAGGATTTCCCTCATATTTCTTAAAATTAATTCCGTCCTCACTCCAAGCAATAGATTGAGTTTGAACTACACCATTTTTCCCTGCTGTGGCTGTTGTAAAAATCAGATATAACTTGCCATCGTGTTCAATTGCACTTCCTGAAAAACAACCTCCACGGTAATAGTCATCATAACTTTCACTTGGTGCAAGTGCTATTGGAAGATATTCCCAATGTAACATATCGCTACTTACTGCATGTCCCCAGTGCATATAATCCCAAAAACCATAATATGGATTTAATTGATAGAAAAAATGATATTTACCTTGAAAATATATTAAACCATTAGGATCATTAAGCCAACCGGTTTCAGGCATAAAATGATAGCCTTGACGCATTTTTCCTTGCCTTACCATCTCTTTCTTTAACTCTATCTCTTTTTGAGCTTTTCTTATATTTTCAATCATTATCTCATTTGACATAAATTCCTCCACTATCCTTTTACTGCACCTGCAGTCATTCCCTGTACAATATACTTTTGAGCTACAAGAGATATTATCATCACTGGAAAGCTAAATATAAATGCACCTGCACACATTGGTCCTAAATCTAAATTATAAGCAGATAAAAAGCCTGCAAGTCCTACTGTAAAAGTTTTTGTATTTGTACTTGTTAAAAGAAGTGCTATTAAAAAATCATTCCAAGATAAAAACAATGTACACCGTCTACAATATGGCGATTAAGCATGTCTAAATATTCAAGTTCTGAATTTTTTTCACGAACTGTATTACAAAGCATAGTCTTATAATTGTATTTGTATAACTCCATTTCAACATAGTCAACAAATTCAGAAAAAAAAGGGTTTGAAACACTTGGAACTAAGACTGCAACAATTCCTGTTTTTTTTCTATATAAATTTCTAGCTAATTCATTTGGAGTAAAATCTAATTCCTCCATAGCTTTTTGAATTTTTTCCCTTGTGGCCTTAGCAACATATCCTGACTCATTAATCATTCTCGATACTGTTCCTACTCCTACTCCAGCCTTTTTTGCTACATCTTTTATACTTGCCATATCTCACCTCTAATTTTAACTTAAAAAAACTGCCCCTCAAAAGCTAGTTTAAGTCCACCTCAACATAATTTATTGCAGAGGTCTTTACCTTGGTACCTCCACCAAGATAACAAACTAACTTTTGAGGGACATTTCTAACCATTCTCTCCTTTTATTCCCTTAATACTCTTTTCAATACTTCTTCTTGGAATCATAATTTGGTGTTCACAACCTAAGCACTTGACTCTTAAGTCCTGACCAACTCTTAAAACCTCCCATTCATTTGAACCGCATGGGTGTGATTTTTTTAAAATCAAAACATTTCCCACATCTATTTTCATACCCCTAAACAACCTCCGTTATAAACACCTTTTCCAAAGTCTTTATATCTGAACAAAAATCTGCCTTATATGAAACATTATGGCCAAATAACCAAGAGGTAAATTCTGCTATATCATACTCAGGTAAATCAAGCGTGTCTTCATTTTCCAACCTCTCCAAATATGAGGTTTCACGATTTATATGCCACAAGTAAGTTCCCTCATTATCCTTTATAATATCATCTTTTATTCGTAGCTTATAGGTTTCTCCTGCCCTTTTGCTATCTTCTCTAAGTTTTATAAACTGAATAAATTCATCTAAGTTTACAATCCTTGCCATTATATATTCTTTGTCAGTTTGCTTAAGTTCGCCATACTTTGTATCACACATAAATTCTCTAATCTCTTTTTTTTCAGTTCCCCAAGAGATTTTAATTCCGACTACCTCATCAACTTCATTTAAAAACACTTCGATACTTCCGTCTTCAGTCTTTAATTCCTTACAAAGTCTATCAAGGTAATTTAGACTCCTTACACAATATACTTCGGAATTTTTTTCAAGCCATGAGTTCATAAATTTTACTATTGTTATATTGGTAATGTTATCTGAAACACCATTTTTTATAAGCTCATCTATATCTAGCTTTTTAACTTTTAATTTGTTTGAAACTTCTGTATTTGTATATTTAGAAATGTAAGAAAATCCAAGTCCTCTATAATAGTTGGGATTTGCAGGCAACAAAAAAGTAAATGGTCTTTCATCATCATACATATCAATAAGAGTTTGTTTCATAAGATTTGCCATTTTTCCTTGTTTTCTATGTGAAGTTTTAGTTGCAACTGCAACAATATAATCTATATTATATTCACTATTACAAATTTTCATAATATATGGATTAAGATGAATCATAGTAATGATTTTTCCCTCATCTTCCTCCACTATTATTTCATTATCCTTAATTTTTTCACGATAATAATAGTCCACAAATAATGTGTCCTTATCCTCCGGAAATGCCTCAAGATATAAATTTTTTGTAGACTGTTTTTCCTCAAATTCTAAATACTTAATCATCAACCTTCCCTACTTATTAATCAAGATACAAATGAATTACTCTTTAAAGTCTAGTTGCTCCACATAATACTTTCTAGCATAATCTATTGGGTGATAGCTTTCCTTAGCTTTTCTAAGTCCCTCAATCCCCAAATCATCTTCACGATTTACAAGTGCCACTTGTGGAAATTCATTAACTAAAAATTCCTTATTTATAAACTGATATATGCCTTGAATATCAGGATTTGCTTTTTCTATATGAATCACTGCCATATTTTCCCTAGTATTAAGACTACCTATGGTAAAGCCCTCCATATTTCCGTCAATAAATACTCCACTCATCATTATATTTAATTTAGAACAATGTTTAAGCACATCATGTATTCCCTCTACTTCAGGGTCTAAATGCTTTTCTACATCTTCTCCTTTTGCTAATCTCCAACTGTCAAGAAACTTAAAGACTTCATCTCTACTTCCACAACTTAAATTTCTATACTCATATCTTCCTGCATAATTTTTTATAAAACTATTGTAATGATTTTTTTTCTTATGTAGTTTTTTTCCTGATAGAGTTCTTAGAGCCTCTGCATCATATAGATAGTCCTTAGCATCATCATTTTCCTCAACCTTAAACTTATCCTTTGGGAGATTTAAAGCCTTGATACCCTCTTCATCTGCAAGTCTAATCTTAAATGTTCTTTTCAAAACCTTATTAGAATATTCTACCATTAAATAAATGCAGTATTCCAAGTCTTCTTCTTTGCACATAGGCATTGCAGAAAATGGTCTATCATCATCTCCCATAAGCCATAAAAGACCAACTTCCTTGTCATCTCTTTTTGCTATGGCTGCTCTTACATTATAATATTTTTTCCAAATAAAGCTCTCAAGCCCTACACTATCACAAGTTCTATTTGCCCTTAATCCAAAAAACTTTGAATAATGCTCCATATCCTCAGCTTTTACAGGCTTAAAATTAATATGTTCAACATTCATCTTTTTATTCTCTTTCATTTAGACTTAAGCTTACTACTTTCAGTCTATTATTTTTAGTAGGTGTTGCAAAACTAATTTTAGGAATATTACTATCTTTATTATCCTCTGTTAGAAAACAAGTAATTTATTTATTATTATATGGGATTTGTCCCCCTATG
>CALALP010000022.1 GCA_937925515.1 uncultured Lachnoanaerobaculum sp.
CAAGTACATTTTATACCATAGAAGGCAAATTTACAGAAAAAATTTCACAGGCTCTGAAATTTAGTTTTGTAAACCCCTATATTGCTTAATAAATAAAAGACTAAAAAATGAATGATTTAAAGTTAAATTAGTTATATAGTCGTATTTACAACCTTATATTTACATCTTAATGAGGATAAACTTTTGTTATCAAATCCAATTTTTTTATCGTTTTGTAAGCGACCTAGAATGATTCCGGGAGCACGATTAATTTTGTCAGCAAATTCTTGGATTGATTGTAAATCAAATTTATTATTTTCTATAAAATATTGATATTCTTCAAATGGTATCAAACTATTTTCAGCATATTTATTTGTGGCTATCTCCATTTCACCAATCTCTTTTTCAAATGAAATTCCATAGTCTTTATTTACAATATGTCCTATTTCATGGAATAGAGTAAACCAAAATGTATCTGAATTTAATTTTCTATCATTAACCATTAGCATTATATTATCGCCGATTTTTCTTGTTGCACCATTTGTTTTAGAACCGGAAATATTAGGTAAAACAATAAGTAATACACCTGCTTTAAAAAAAGCCTCTTTAATTTTAGGATAAAAAGTATCATGTTCTCTAGTGAGAGTTAGAGCATAACTAATAGCCTTTTCAAAAAGTTCTTTATTAAATTTTGGTGCTTTAATTTTTAAGGCTTGGTTTATTGCAATTTGAACCATAGTATTTGCTCTAATTATATTGTTTACTGTAAGTGTGCTTTGTGTATTTCTAAAATTTACTATTACATCTATTTTAGTTAGAGTAGTAAGAGTAGATATACTAAGAAATTCTCTGACTGCTTTAATCTGCCCCTCTATGTTTCTTGGAATACTAGGTAGATTATAATTTTTTACAAAATAACTATACTCTAGGGCTTGAAACACATTTCTTTCCTCTAAGATTTCATTTTTTGAATTTATTTCATACATGAGAGCATCATACTCATCTTGTAAGTTCTGCCAATATTTAATGCTAGTTCCAAGCATTTTTGATAGTTTACTTGCAATTTCAGTTGAAAGACTTTGTTTTCCATTGATTAAATTACTTAAAGTTTTTTCTGTTGTATCAAGTCTTTTTGCAAAGTCTTTTTGAGTAAAGCTATTTTGTTCAATAATTTCTTCAATATAATATCCCGGGTGAAAAACAATCATATCATTATATTCTATATAGTTAGTCATAATGTTTACTCACTTCCTTAATTTCTACAATTTCAACTATATTTGATATTTCATCAATGTTACAAGGAATATACGGTTGATTCTCCCCTAATCTATCAGCCCTATCTCCATTCTCTTAATATAATTTTCAAGTTCAGCACGATTTATCATAGCAGGGGTTGTTCCCTGTCTTGAGATACAAAAACCGGAGGCGTAATTAGCAATTCTTGCAGCTTTTTCTATTGGATAATTTTCATATAAATATATTATAAATGCCGCTATAAAGGCGTCTGCACCTCCGGTAGTATCAATAGGAGTAAAGCTTGTTGCAGGTATATAGCCTTTAAAATCCCTACTATGTATATATACCCCTTTTTCAGCTAGGGTAATGATACTTATAGGCGGACCTAAGGAGCAAAAATACTCTGCCATTTTAGGGACAGTTAAGTTTTTCTTGCATAATGTTTTTGATTCAGATAAATTAGGTACAAAGATGTCAATGTATTTTATAAAATCAGGGTCTAAGTTTGTCAATGTAGCAGGCTTTAGTACTGTTTTTACATTGTATTTATGGGCTGTTTTTGCAGAGGTAATAAGGGCAGTTATAGGTACTTCAGTCTGCATTAAACAAAAGCTGGAATTTTTAAATAAATATTCAAATTTTAATATATCTTCTTCACTTAAGGAATTATTTGCACCTGCAAGTACGGTAATTAGGCTTTCTCCGTCATTTCTACGATGAATATAGGCTCTACCTGTTTGTGCATTTTCATCTCTACTTAATGCAGTTACATCAATATTGTTGTCATGCAAACAAGTATATACAATGCTTGAATCATAGTCATCGCCAAGCTTTCCTATGATAGAAACAGGGTAGCCCATGCGTGAAACTGCTACTGCCTCATTTGCACCTTTCCCCCCCGGAGAAATCAGCACCTTATCAGTCATAACTGTATTACCAAGTAATGGGAGTTCATTTACACTTAGTGTTGTATCAACATTTAAGCTACCAACTACAATGATTCTTTTTTTTGAATTACTAAAAGGCTTTGAAAGATGTTTCTCATTTTCTACTAGATAGTTATAGGAAAATGTTTTATTCTTTAGGCTTACATTTTCACATGACTTTATTATCTTTTGACAGACAAAAACTCCAAATTCATAATATGGTATTTTAATTCCTGCATAGTTAGGGCTTGGAGAGCGTTTTATAGCATCTTCCCAAAGCGTAATAATAGATATATCTTTTGGTACTTTATAATTTATTTTATTTATAAAGTCTATAATATCAATTCCAAACTGTTCATGTGCAGTGATTACAGCACTTATTTCATGAGATAAAATTTTTCCCTTTAATAGTGGAGAGTCTATTTGCAAGCACATTTCATCTTTATAGTCTATATTATTATCAAATAAAGATTTCTTAAAGCCTAAGAGAAAGTTATCTGACCTAAAGCTTTCAGGTCTTACAATGCAAGCAATATTTTTATGTCCGAGATTTATTAGTTTTTCTCCTGCAATGTAGCCCATCTGAAAAAAATTCGGATAACAAGAAGTATTTATAAAACTTGCATTTATGTATACTATATTTATATTTTTTTCTTTAAACTTATTTTCATGTATTAAGCTGTTTTCATCTATGGGTTCCCAAATAACTCCGTCAACATTATTTTTAATTAATGAATTGATATTTTTAAGTTCTGTATCATGTTTTAAGGAATTAGTATAAATTAAAATGCTGTAACCTTTTTCCTGTGCGATACTTAAGATGCCATTTAAAAATAAATTCGGCTTTGAGCTTTCTTTTAGCATTACCCCTATAATAAATGTTTTAGAATTTGGGTTTGATTTAATGTTTGAGTATGGGGTGTAATTATATTCTTTAACTATTTTAAGTACATGATTTCGTGTGTTTTCGTTAATTCCTTGGTCCTTGTTATTGACTATTTTAGAAACAGTTGATATTGATACACCTGCAATATTTGCAATATCTTTAATTGTCATAATTCCCCCCTATTTATTATTAATATAGATTTAAGAATATCCTACTTTAAAAGTCATTAAAATAACAATAGACAATATAAACAAAAAAATATTTTTAAAATGGTATATTTGCACAAAATTAATAAAGAATATTGACTATCAATAGAAAGTGTATTATATTCTGCTTATGAAAATATTTTAAGAAAATACTTTCATAAACATCTTTTAGAAAATAAAGTTTTTTTATAAGTTTATATAAGTTTTTCTTAAAACATTAATAAGGTCTAAATTATATTTTGAGGAGGATTTGAGATGAGAAAGAAATTAGTGTCTATTATGCTTGCTTGTGCAATGCTTACAAGTTTGGTGGCTTGTTCTAAGCCAAGTGGAGAGAGTTCTTTAGCAGCAAATACAAGTGAAACAGCAGCACAAAGCAGTGCAGAAACTGCACAAACCAATGTACCTGATAATCCTGTAAAGGGAAAGAAAGTTGCTTATATCATGCTTATGCCGTCTGCAACAATTTTCCAAATGTGGAAAGATTCAAGCAAGGCTTTATGTGATAAGCTTGGAGTTCAGTTTGACTTTTTCTTCTGTGATGCAGACTTTAATAAATGGCAGGATACAATAAGAACTTGTGCATCAGCAGGTTATGACGGTTTATTAGTAAGCCATGGAAATCAAGACGGCTCTTATGTATTTTTGAAAGAAGTTATGCAACAATACCCTAATTTAAAGATAGTAACATTTGATACTCAGTTTTATACTGACGGAGAGTATAAAAAGCTTGACGGTGTTACACAAATGTTCCAACAAGATAAAACACTTGTAACTGTACTTTTAGATGAACTTATTAAAAAGCATGGCGAGGGAGTTAAGCTTGTAAAGGTTTGGAGAGGACCTAATTATAATAGTCCATTTGATAGGCGTGAAGTAGGTTGGCAGGAATATGAAAAGGCAGGAAAGATTGTAACAGTTGGAGAGATTCAACCATTACAAGATACAGTTGATTCTGCAAATACTGTAAGTTCAGCTTATCTTCAAAGTCTAAAACCTGAGGACGTAGACGGAGTAGTTGCATATTATGATGCTTATGGTCAAGGCGTATATAATGCAATTCTTGAAAATGACAATTTCAATGGCAAGAATGGCAAAGCACTCCCAATGGTTTCAGTAGATATAGACCCTGTTGACATTACAAATATGATGACTAGAAAAGATATATGGACAGCAGCAGGAACTACTGATTGGACATTAAACGGCGAAATTGCAATGCGACTTTTAATGCTTGAGCTTGCAGGCGAATATGATAAGATATACGACCCTGCAACAAAGAAAACAGGAGTAGATGTGGTAGAAATACCGGGTTCAGCAATACTTGCAGAGAATTTGAAATCTGGCTCAACAGTTGAGAATCTAAAAGATGTAGCACCTGATACTTATGGAAATTTGGAGTATCTATCAGTAGCTGATTGGATGCCAAGAGATTTGCTACATAAATAGATTTAATTAGATTACTAGAATTAGTTTTTATAAGTTACAGTTTGTCCCACTGCCTGTGGTGGTGGGACAAAATATTATAACAAAGTATTACCCTAGTTTAGGGGAGATAGTGAGAAAGAGAAGTTTTATGCAGAAAAAAATATTAAGAACAAAAAATGTTTCCATAGAATTTCCCGGGGTAAAGGCACTTGATAACATAGATTTTGAGGTAGAAACAGGAGAGATACTTGCAGTTGTGGGGGCAAATGGTGCAGGCAAGTCAACTCTTATGAAAGTTTTATCAGGTGCTAATCCAAGTTATACAGGGGATGTATATATTAATGATAATTTAGTAGAACTTAGAAATCCTGTTATATCTAAAAAAATGGGTATACAAATAGTATATCAAGAAGTTGATACTGCCTTAGTTCCTACACTTTCAGTAGCTGAAAATGTAATGCTTAATGAACTTGTAATGGATAAGCATAATACTTTTGTAGACTGGAATAAATTAAGAGTAAGTGCAAGAGAAGTTTTAAAAAGATTAAACATTGATATAAATGTAAAAACCTTAGTTTCAGAACTTAGTCTTGCACAAAAACAAATGGTTTTAATTGCAAGGGCTATACAATCTGAATGTGATTTCCTTATACTTGATGAGCCGACTGCTCCACTTAGTGATAAGGAAACAGTTAAGCTTTTTGAGTTACTTACTCATCTTAGAGAAAATGAGAATATCGCAATAATTTTTATTTCTCATAGAATTAATGAAATTATAGAAATATGTGAGAAATACAGTGTTATGAGAAATGGAAAGATGATAGGGACTTACCCTATAAATGATAAAACAAGTATAAAAGAAATAGTTGAAAAAATGCTTGGAAAAACTTTTGAGGAAAACTTCCCTAAAGAGGAAGTAAAACTTGGAGAAAAAGTATTTGAAGTAAATAACTTGTCGGCAGAAGAGGGAAAACTAAAAGATATATCTCTATATGTAAGAAGTGGAGAAATAGTCGGTATTGCAGGTCTTGTAGGTGCAGGAAAATCAGAACTTTGCAAAGCTTTGTTTGGAGCTTATAAAAGAACAGGTGGAAATGTAATGCTAAAGGGGAAAGAACTAAAACTTAGTAATCCGTCAAAAGCAGTACAGGAGGGAATTGCTCTAGTGCCTGAAGAGAGGAGAAAAGAGGGAGTTTTAGTTGAGGAAAGTGTAAGTTTTAATCTTTCAGCAGCCTGCCTTGATAAGTTTTGTAATCTTTCATTTGTAAATCCGAAGAAAGTAGCAGACAATGCAAATGATTTTGTAAAAAATCTTGGTATAAAAACACCGTCAATTAAACAACTTGTACGAAATCTATCAGGTGGAAATCAGCAAAAGGTGGTAGTAGGAAAATGGCTTGCAGCAGATTGTGAAGTATATATATTTGATGAGCCTACAAAGGGGGTTGATGTAGGAGCAAAAAATGAGATATTTCATCTTATAAGTGAAATTGCTAAAAGAGGTAAGGCTGTAATATATGCCTCTTGTGAAAATCAAGAGTTACTTTCTTTAACGGATAGAGTTTATGTTATGTATGACGGTCAGATAAAGGGCGAGTTTTCTACTAAGGAACTTGATGAGGATATGATAATGAATTTTGCTGTCGGAGGTAAAAAATAAAATGGAAAATTTAAATAAGGACAATGTCAAAAATATTTATAAATTTATGCTTAACTGGGCAGCAGTAATTACATTATTTGTATGCTTTATAGCATTTACAGCAGTAAAAGGTACTGCATTTATGTCAGGAAGTAATATGATTAATATTCTTAGAGCAATGTCTATAACTACAGTATTTGCAATAGCACTTACTATAACTATGGCACCTGACGGATTTGATATGTCGGCATGTACTCTTGCAAGCTGTTCAGCTTATGTATTTGTGTCAATGTATCTATGGTATGGTTTTTCATTATTTGTATCCATAGTTATATGTTTGATAGTTACACTTATTTTATACCAATTAACAATGTTTCTTATCTTAGTATGTAAAATACCTGATATGCTTGCAACATGTGCTTTGATGTTTGTACATCAAGGACTTGGTCAATGGTATATAGGTGGTGGAGCAGTTTCAACAGGTATGAAAACTCCTAGTGGAGCGGCTCCTGTAAGAGTTGCGTTATCTGAATATTTTTCAGCACTTGGAAGAGCACCTTATATAATAATTATTATGCTTGTGTGTGTTTTAATTGCTCATATAATACTTAATTACACAAAATACGGTAGATACCTTTATGCAATGGGTGGCAATAAGCAAGCGGCAAAACTTTCAGGAATTAATATAAAAAGATATAGATACTTAGCAGGAATGATAACTGCAATATTTGTAGCAATAGGTGGAATACTTGTAGCATCAAGAGGAAGTTCTGCTCAAGTTATGTGTTGTGATGACTATCTTATGCCTGCACTTGCGGCAGTGTTTGTCGGTCGTTCAGTAGGTGGAGCAGAAAAACCTAATGCACTAGGTACTTTAGTTGGTGCTATTTTGGTTTCTACACTTGAAAATGGACTTACAATACTTGCAGTTCCATTTTATGTTTTGCCGGCAGTAAAGGGTGCTGTATTAGCATTAGCACTTATAGCTGCATATTCTACAAAGAAAGAGGATTAGAAATGTCTAAGTTTGATAAGTATTTTTTAATGAATATAGATGATATTATAGAGTATACACTTGAAAAACTACCCAATATGAATTGGGATAAAGAAAGCATGAAAGCAGTTGAAATAGGCGACGGCAATCTAAACTATGTATTTAAGGTTTGGGATAATAATGGCAATTCAGTTATTATAAAACATGCAGGAGAGGCACTTAGAATATCAGATCAGATGAAAGTTTCAACAGACAGAAACCGTATAGAATCTGAAATTTTACTCATAGAAGAAACTTATGCAAAGGGAATGGTTCCTCATATTTATTTTTATGATACTGTAATGAGTGCTTGTGGCATGGAAGATTTATCAGATCATAAACTTATGAGATATGCACTTATGGAGCAGGAAATTTTTCCTAAGTTTGCAAAAGATATAGCAGAGTTTATGTTTAATACTCTTTTAAAAACAAGTGATGTAGTTATGGAACATAAGGCAAAAAAAGAGTTGGTAAAGAAATTTATTTCTCCTGAACTTTGCGAAATAACTGAAAATCTAGTGCTTATGGAACCTTACAATGATATAAATAAGCAAAATTCATTTACAAAGCAAAATGAAGAATTTGTAAAGAGAGAATTATATGAAGATGAGGAACTTATATTAGAAGTTGCAAAATTAAAGTTTGAGTTTATGACTAAGGCACAAGCACTTATACATGGAGATTTGCACACAGGTTCTATCTTTGTAAAACAAGACTCTACTAAGGTATTTGATCCTGAATTTGCTTTTTATGGTCCAATGGGTTATGACATTGGAAATGTTATAGCAAATCTAATATTTGCTTATGGCAAGGGATTAGAAAAAGAAAACAATGAGTTTTGCGATTGGATTTTAAAAACTATAACCGAGATAATAGATATATTTATAAATGAATATAATGAGAATTTTGAAAAAATTGCAACAGAACCTATGGCTAAGGTAAAGGGATTTAAGGAGTATTATCTTAATGATATATTAAAAGATACTGCCTCTTATGCAGGAACAGAGCTACATAGGCGAACAGTAGGAATGGCTAAGGTAAAAGATTTGACAAGTATTGAAAATGAAGACACAAGAGCTTTTACTGAAAGGCTTAATATATTATGTGGAAAAGACTACATTTTAAATAGTAGTAATTTTAAAAATGGGGTTGCATTTGCAAAGGCAGTTCTTAAAGCAAGAGCTGACGCAGAGTAGTTTAGATTAGAAAGGAAGATTATGAACGCATTAATGCTTGATACAGTAAAGCTTAGTGAAAACAGAGAATACTTAGAGATTCTTGACCAAACTTTACTACCGAAAACAGTTAAGGTTTTAAATATAGGTAAGCTGGAGGATATTTGGGAGGCTATAAAAGTTCTAAGAGTAAGAGGAGCTCCTGCAATAGGAGTTACTGCCGCACTTGGAATAGCTCTTTGTTCATCAAAATTGGAAACAAAGGATATAAATGAATTTGAAAAAGAGTTTCTAAAAATGAAAGACTATTTAGCAAGTTCAAGACCGACAGCAGTCAATTTATTTTGGGCTTTAAATAGAATGGAAAAGACTTTTAATAAAAATAAAGATAAGTCTATTTCTGAGATTAAAGAGATATTATTTAAAGAGGCAGAAGATATAAGACAAGAGGACATTCAAATAAGTAGAAATATAGGAGAAATCGGTTTAACTCTTTTGCATGAGGGCGACGGAATACTTACACATTGTAATGCAGGTACACTCGCAACTGCAAAATATGGTACTGCAACTGCTCCTATGTATTTAGCACTTGAAAAAGGGCTTAAAAATTTAAGAGTTTATTGTGATGAAACAAGACCATTATTACAAGGTGCAAGACTTACTTCATTTGAAATGTTTAATGCAGGGATAGATACAACTTTAATCTGCGATAATATGGCATCAATAGTGATGAAAAAAGGGCTTATTGATATAGTTTTTGTAGGTTGTGATAGAGTAGCAAGAAATGGAGATGCTGCAAATAAAATAGGAACTTCAGGGGTTGCAATACTTGCAAAACATTATGGAATACCATTTTATGTATGTGTTCCAAGTTCTACAATAGATATGGATACTGCTTGTGGAGATGATATTCCAATAGAAGAAAGAAATCCTGAGGAAGTTACTACTATGTGGTATAAGGAGAGAATGGCACCTGAGGGAGTAAAGGTATATAATCCTGCATTTGATGTTACAGACCATTCTCTAATTACAGGCATTATAACTGAAAAAGGTCTTTGTACTGCTCCATTTGACAAAGCATTTGAAAAACTTGGTATAGGTAAATAGGAGGCGACATGAAAAAGATAATTAATGAGGCTAAGGAATATACAGATGATATGCTAAAGGGCATTTATAAGGCAAATGCAGATAAGGTTAAGTATGTTGCAAATGATTTAAGATGCTATTGTATTAAGGAAAAGAAAGACAAGGTTGCTATAATAACAGGCGGCGGCACAGGACATTTACCATTATTTTTAGGCTATGTAGGAAATGGACTTATTGACGGCTGTGCAGTAGGTTCTGTATTTCAATCTCCTTCTCCTGAACAGATTTATGAAATAAGTAAGGAAGTAGAATCAGGAAAAGGTATATTATATTTATATGGAAATTATACAGGAGATATAATGTGCTTTGATATGGCAAGCGAAATGTGTGAAATGGACGACATAGAAACCATGTCTATTGTGGGGGCTGATGATGTAAATTCAGGCGAGCTAAGTGTAAGGCGAGGAGTTGCAGGAATTTATTTTATGTATAAGGCGGCAGGAGCAAAGGCAGATATGGGAGGTACTTTAAAAGAAGTATTTGCGGCTGCTAAAAAAGCAAAGGACAATACAAGGACAGTAGGTTTTGCATTGACTCCTTGTATTATACCTGAAGTTGGTAAGGCAAACTTTAGCCTTGGAGAAAATGAAATGGCTATGGGTATGGGCATACATGGAGAACCGGGGATATGGAATGGGCCTCTAAAGACTTCATTAGAAATAGCAAAAGAATCTCTTGAAACTTTACTTAAGGATATGCCGGTAGAAAAGGGAGAGGAGATAGCTTTACTTGTAAATGGACTTGGAGCAACTTCACTTGAGGAATTATATATTTTAACTTCTGATATTTATGATATTTTAGGAGAAAAAGGAATAAAGATTTACAAGTCAATAGTTGGAGAATATGCTACATCTATGGAAATGTCAGGAGCATCAATAAGTATTTGTAAACTAGATGATGAGATGAAAGAATGGCTTGATTTTAAAGTAGACACACCTTTTGTTAAGAATTAGAGGTTAAGTATGAAAAGTATAAAAAGAGATGATTTAAAGGGTTTATTTGAGAGTATTTCAAATGAAATGACAGCTAGAAAAGATGAACTTTGCGAAATGGACGCTCTTTTAGGCGACGGAGATTTAGGGCTTACTATGAGTAAGGGTTTTGCAGATTTGCCTAGTTATATAGAGAGCTTAGATGAGGAAAGAGTTGGAAAATGTATCTCAAAATGTGGTATGAGATTTTCAGGAGTAATTCCCTCAACTATGGGTTTTTTACTAGGTTCAGGCTTTATGAATGGTGGTAAAGCTATTGGAGAGGCAGCAGAAATAACTGCAAAAGAGTTTAGTGCTTTTTTAGGAGGCTTTGCAGAGGGCATTAAAAAGCGTGGCAAATGTGAAGTTGGAGATAGAACTGTACTTGATAGCATAAATACTGCGTATGAATATTCTAAAAAAGCATTTGATGATAATAATGATATAAGCCTAGAAGAAATTGCAAAAAAGGCTTATGAGGGTGCATTAAAGGGGCTTGAAGATACCAAGAATATGACACCTAAATTTGGAAAAGCGGCAGTACATAAGGATAATGCAGCCGGCAGAGAAGACCAAGGTGCAAAAGCAGGAATGTATTTAATAAAAGCTATGTGCGAGTATATTAATAAACCTTGATAGAAAACATTGATTAGGTTATATTACTATTGGTTGGAGTTTGTTGTGAATTATCTATCTATGAGGGTGTCGCAAAATTAATTTTTACTAGTAGCTATGTTTACCGTACAGATACAAAGAAAACTATATTTGCTAATTTAAAGACTTTCTATTATATGTCTTGTACTTTTGCGACACCCCATATAATAATAAATATAACTTTGTTGTTTTCCAATAGAGAATTAAAAAGTTTATAGAATAATTTCAAGAGGAGATTTACACATGAAAAAGGTGCTGGTTATTGGTAGCTTAAATATAGATTTATCAGTAAGGCTTAACACTATGCCGCTTGTAGGAGAAACAATACTCGGAAAAAGTTTAAATTACATAGCAGGAGGAAAAGGAGCTAATCAAGCAGCTAGTATAGGAAAGCTAGGAGGTAACGTTGCTATGCTTGCCTGTGTAGGCGATGACGGCTTTGGAAAAGTAGAAATTGATACACTTTCAAGTCTTAGAGTAGATACAAGCAGAATTAAGATAAAAAAAGATATTCCAACCGGTACAGCACTTATATATGTAGATGATAATGGAAATAACAGCATAGTAGTAATAGCAGCAGCAAATGATTATTGTGATATAGATTATATAAGGGAAAATGAAGACTTGCTAAAAGAAAGTGATTACATACTTATGCAGCAAGAAATACCTTATGAGAGTGTGGAATATGTAGCAAAAAAAGCAAAGGAACTTGGAAAAACAGTTATATTAAATCCTGCACCTGCAAGACAATTATCAGATGAACTACTTTCAAATATAGACTATCTAACCCCTAATGAAACAGAGCTGATGAAAATAACTTCATTAAGTTGTAATGATGACAAAGAAATAGAGAAAGCCTGCAAGTATCTACTAGAGAAAGGAGTTAAAAATGTTATTGTAACGCTTGGCGAAAATGGTTCTATGCTTGTAAATAAAGATTTAGTAGAAAAAATAAGTGCTTTTAAGGTTAAGTCTTTTGATACTACGGCAGCAGGAGATTGCTTTAATGGAGCATTTGTAACTGCTTTATCAAAAGGAGATAGTTTAAAAGAGGCGATAACATTTGCCTCAAAGGCTGCTGCGATTTCAGTTACAAGAAAAGGAGCGATAAGTTCATTACCAAGTCTTAAGGAAATATTAGATTTAGAGTAGCATTAAAAATGTTTGATGTATTTGGGGTGTCGCAAAACTAATTTTACTAATAACACTATGTTTTTTGTTCTCTGCTTAAAAACAACAAAATTATATTTATTTATTATTATATGGGATTTGTCCCCCTACGG
>CALALP010000023.1 GCA_937925515.1 uncultured Lachnoanaerobaculum sp.
AATTCCAATTCTCCGAGATTAAATCTCACTTCCTTGTATTTATTTAATGAATCTAAAAACTCTCCCAGCTTCATATTGTTACTAAACAGAAGGCTTCCTTTCGCTTCTACTTCAGCTATTTCAGGGTCATTATTTGCTATATTCATATTCAAATGAAGGAAATCCTGAACTTTAGCTCCATTCATCATATTGATAATGATTTTCAATACAATACCAAAAGCCACACCTGCCAAAAGGTCTGTCAAAAGCGTAACTATCACCGTAGAAACAAAGATAACAAACTGCCCTTTTCCAATGTGGAAAATGTGTATAAATTCTCTTGGGTGAGCCAGATTAAACCCTACAAAAACCAGCATCGCAGAAAGCGCCGTGTTTGGTATCATCTCAATAAGCGGAACCGCGAAGATTACCGCCAAAAGCATAAACAATCCATGGAAGAAATTCGCCCATCTTGTCACTGCCCCATTAGATACATTGGCTGAACTTCTCGCCACTTCTGATATCATTGGCTGTCCGCCCACTAGTCCAGAAAGCACATTTCCGAAACCTACCGCAGAAAGGTCTTTATTAAAGTCTGATTTTCTTCTGTATGGGTCTACTAAGTCTATCGCTTTAGCTGTCAAAAGAGATTCGATAGAACCAATTAGCAAAAACAAAATAACATACTGCACAAAAACACCTGTATGAGTCCACATTCCAGAAAAATCAGCAACGAAAACTCCATCTTTGAAAGTATCAAAAATACTACCGATTTCCACCTTTTCATTGGCATCCATTTCGAAATAAATTCCCATCGGAATCGCTACCAAAAGCACTACGAGTGGAGCAGGAATCTTCTTCACCACTGGGTTTTTAATCATTCCCATTCCAAAAAGAATCGCCAAACAAGTCAGCCCTAAAATCGTATTTTCTCTATCAGCATTCATGATGCTGTTTGGCAAGTGTTTTAGCAAATCTATCACGCCCATTCCTGCCAAATCATCAGGTTTAATACCCAAAAGCAAGTGCAACTGTTTAGACATGATGATAATTCCTATCGCTGCCAGCATCCCATGAACCGCCGCAGAAGGGAACAAGTCCGCATATTTACCCAGTTTCAGTAATCCCATCACAATCTGGATAACACCAGCCACCGCAATAGTCGCCACTGCCATTTTCCAGCCAGTTTCTCCACCGCCAAACGCCGCCACTGCTCCTGCACCTATGGAAATAAGTCCCGCCGCAGGCCCTTTGACAGATAGTCTAGAACCAGCAAAAAAACTAACTACTATTCCGCCAATAATCGCAGAAACAACTCCAAAAATCGGAGGAAAGTCCGCAGCTTTGGCAACTCCCATACTCAATGGTAATGCTAACAAAAATACCAAAAACCCAGCGAGTGCGTCTTTGGTAAAATTCTCTTTAAGACCTGCCAAACCATCAGCAGGAATCTTGTTTGAACTCATCGTGAAAATCTTTTTATAAAATTATCTATCGTAAAAAAATATTTGCAAATGAAATGCAACGATACAAATTTATATAATTTTGATTTTTTAACAAATTTTTCCTTAATTTTTATTTAAAAATCTTTCAACAGCAAGTTCATTTGCCGCATTATAAACAGTAGGCATACTCCCCCCTATATCTATTGCCTTATAAGCAAGCTTAAGCCCCCTAAAAACTTCCATATCAGGCTTTTCTAGTTCTATTGAGAAAATAGTTGAAAAATCAAGTCTAGCTCCCTTTAAATATTTTCTTAAAGGATAATAAAGTGCATATTGAATAGGCAATTTCATATCAGGTGTTCCAAGTTGAGCCATAACAGCTCCGTCCTCAAATTCCACCATTGAATGAATTATAGACTTAGGCTGTACTACAACCTCTATATTTTTAGGTTCAACTCCAAAAAGCCACTTTGCCTCTATAACCTCAAGCCCTTTATTTACCATTGTTGAGGAATCTATTGTGATTTTCTTTCCCATACTCCAATTTGGATGTTTAAGTGCTTGTTCTAAGGTTACATTTTTAAGCTGTTCATTTGAATACCCCCTGAAAGGCCCTCCTGAGGCAGTTAAAAGTATTTTTGAAATTTTGTTTTCATCATTTCCTCTAAGACATTGAAATATAGCACTATGCTCTGAATCTACAGGATAAATGTTGACATTTTCCTCTTTTGCAAGAGGCATTATAATATGACCTGCACATACAAGAGTTTCTTTATTTGCCAGTGCAATATTTTTTTTTGCTTTAATTGCAGCTATTGTAGGCTCAATTCCAATCATTCCCACTATTGCAGTAACTACTAAATTAATGCTTTCAAGTGTTGAAATAAATATAAGCCCCTCCATACCTGAAACTATTTTGCAATTAGTGTCTTTTACTCTTGTAACTAAATCTTTCTCTAAATTTTTATCATAAATGCAGGCATAACTTGGCTTAAACTCTCTTATCTGCTTTTCAAGTAAATCTATATTCTTTGCAGCAGATATTGCCATAACCTCTATATCTTTATTTTCTCTAATTATCTCGAGAGTTTGCGTCCCAATAGAACCTGTTGAGCCTAGTATTGTAATCTTTTTCATTTTTCCTACTTTCAAAATTATACTAAAAATTTTATAGCAAAAAATACTGCAGGTGCAGTAAAAAACATACTGTCAAATCTATCTATTATTCCACCATGTCCGGGGATTAAATTTCCAAAATCTTTCACATTATAATTTCTTTTAATGCCTGATGCCACTAAATCTCCTATTTGAGAAATCACTGCACCTATTGCTGAGGCTAAAGCACATATAAGAGCAGGATTTGAAACTTCTCTCATTCTAGTTGACAATAAAGAACCAAATAAAAAGCCAAGTAATGCAGAACCTAAAATTCCACCCACTGCACCCTCTATTGACTTTTTAGGGCTTAATACAGGTGCAAACTTATGTTTACCCATAAGACTTCCCACGGCATAAGCACAAGTATCACTTCCCCAACTTGAGATAAAAATAAGCCATGCTAAAAACTTACCGTCTGAAAGTTTTCTAGTCTGATATAAAAATGACATAAGCACACCAACATAGATGAAACCTAAAAATGCCTTTGCCACCTCATCTATCTTAATTTGTGGAAATGTAAACACATATACAGTCATCATTATCATAAGGATAAGTGCAAATAAAAAAAGATGATACTTGTCCCCATATAAATATGTACTTAAATAATAGGCAATTACAGATAAATAACCTGTAAAACCTATAATCTTATCTTCAATTTTAAAAACTCTGTAAAGTTCAAAAGTCCCAATAACCGATATAATCATAGATATACCAAGTAGTAAAATGCCCCCTGAATTTACAAAGAAAAAAGCAAGTAAGAGTAGCACTATTCCTGCAATCGTTCTTACGAAAAACATTACCTACCTCCAAATCTTCTTTCCCTTTTATTGTATACCGTGATAGCATTTTCAAGTTCAGCCATATCAAAATCCGGCCATAAGACATCTGTTACATATATTTCACTATATGCAATCTGCCATAACAAATAATTTGATATTCTAAGTTCTCCACTTGTTCTAATAAGTAAATCAGGGTCAGGGTCAGGATATGTATCTAAGTACTTTTCAAAAAAGCTTTCATCTACATTTTCAATATCTGAAACCTTTCCTGATTTATAATCATTTAGTAAATCTCTTACTGCTCTTGTAATCTCATCTCTTGCACCATAGTTTATGGCAAATACAAATGTTAGACCTGTATTATTTTTTGTAGTTTCTACGAGTTTATCTACACCCTCTATTATATCCTTATCAAACTTTGATTTATCTCCAATCATTTTAACTCTAACATTATTTTCAGAGGCTATCTTTAAAAGTCTTTTCATATAAAATCTAAATAACTGCATAAGTGCAGATACTTCTTCTTTACTTCTTTTCCAGTTTTCAGTTGAAAAGCCATATACAGTAAGATATTTAACTCCTAGTCTTGCACAATTTTCTACTGTCTTTTCAAGTGCCTCACAACCTGCCTTATGTCCCATGGCTCTTGGTAGATTCTTTTTTTTTGCCCACCTTCCATTACCGTCAAGAATAATCGCAATATGATTTGGAATGTTCATATTATCTCCTTAAAATTAAGGACTATTACAAAATAGACAAACAACTAATCCACTTGTAACAGTCCTTTCTATTATTATACAGTCATTATTTCTTTTGATTTATTCTCTATAACTTCATCAATTTTTGAAATAGATTTATCAGTTATTTTCTGAATCTGCTCTTCTCCGTCTTTTAAATCATCTTCTGAAATCTCTGAAGATTTCTCCATTTTCTTAATAACATCTATGGCATCTCTTCGGATATTTCTTACTGCTACTTTTGCCGCCTCGCCTTTTTTCTTAATGTCTTTTGCTAATTCCTTACGCCTATCTTCTGTAAGCTCAGGAAAGATAAGTCTTATTGTATTTCCGTCATTTGTAGGGTGAATACCAAGTTCTGATGTATTGATTGCTTTTTCAATTTCTTTTAGCAAATTCTTTTCCCAAGGTTGAATTACTATCATTCTTGCCTCCGGAACTGAGATATTACCCACTTGCTGAATAGGAGTTGGAACTCCATAATAATTTACTTTGATTTTATCGAGAACATGAGGATTGGCTCTACCTGCCCTTATTGTAGCATATTCCTCTTTCAAAACTTCTATTGTCTTGTGCATTTTATCTTCATAATTCTTAATCTTATCTTTCATATCTACCCCTTAAAATATTTTTATATTAAGTACACTAAACAGTTACAAGTGTACCATTTATATTTCCTGCCATAGCATTTGCAATAACATTGTCTTCATTTAAATCAAATACTGCAAGTGCAATTTTATGCTCTAAACACATTACAGTAGCTGTCAAATCCACAACTTCAAGCTTTTTGTCAAGAACTTCCGACAAACTTATCTTATCATACTTTTTAGCTGACGGATTAATTCTTGGATCTGAATCATATACACCGTCTATATTTTTGGCAAGTAATATCATATCTGCCTCCATTTCCACTGCTCTTAGTGCAATACCTGTGTCAGTAGAAAAATACGGATGACCTGTTCCACCTCCAAAAAATACTACTTTTTTTTGTTTAAAACATTCATTTACCCTGTCTTTTGAAAAAAGTTCAGTCATACTTCCACATAAAAATGGAGTAAATATTGCAGTTTCCATTCCCTCACTTCTAAAAATTTCAGATACATAAATGCAATTCATTATAGTTGCAAGCATACCTATTTGGTCAGCCTTAGTTCTATCTATATCCTTTGAACTTCTACCCCTCCAATAATTTCCTCCACCTATAACAACTCCTACATCTACACCCTTGTTTACAGAAAGCAAAATTTGCTTTGCAATATTTTTAACTTTACTTTCATTGTAACCACCATTTTCTTTGTCAGCGAGTGCCTCTCCACTGAGCTTTAACATTACTCTTTTTAACTGCATATTACTTTCCTGACACTTTCTTTCTTATTTCATCTAATTCATCAAAAATTACATCATTTACCACTTTAATATAAGTTCCCCTCATACCTGATGATCTACTTTCAATAACTCCTGCACTCTCAAACTTTCTAAGTGCATTTACTATTACTGAACGTGTAATACCTACTCTATCGGCAATTTTACTTGCTACTAAAGTTCCCTCTTTTCCGTCCAGGGAATCAAAAATATGAAGTATAGCCTCCATTTCAGAATAACTTAGAGTGGAAATAGCAGATTTTACAATATGAATCTTTCTATCCTCTTCTGCATTTTCCTCATGTAAGCTCCTCATCATTTCAAGACCTACTACAGTAGTACCATACTCACTTAAAATTATATCACTTATATCATAAGACTTATCTGACTTATAAATAAACAATGTTCCAAGCCTTTCTCCTGCAATATCTATTGGAGTTATTATTGCTTGATATTTCTTTGAATTTTCCTCGTCAAAACCTAAAGTAACTAAATTTACATTTTCTTTAGTAGACAAAATTGCAAGTAGTCTTTCATTAAAAAGCCTATCTACAAAATTTCCAACATTATTATCTATAAGTTCATTAATCTCATCAACTCCTAAAAAATGTCCTACTCCAAGTACCTTACCTTTTTTGCTAATAACTAAAATATTTGATTCCAAAATATCACTTAGAACTGAACATATATCATTGAAAACTACTTTCTTAGTAGAATTATTATGTAATAATCGGTTTATCTTTCTTGTCTTATCTAATAGTTGTACGCTCATACTCATTCCTCCAAAAAGAGAGTGCCAAATTTACTATCGTCCTTAGTTAAATTTTAGCACAATTCACTTAAGCTAACAAGGCTATTTTTGAATATTCTCACTATATCCACATTCTAAGTTTGAACATACACATTTATTTCCTTTTATTACCATATATGAGTTGCAATTTGGACATTTTTTATCAGTTGGTCTATTCCAAGAAAGAAAATCACAATCAGGATTATTTTCACAACCATAAAAAATTCTGCCCTTCTTAGTTTTTCTTATACAAAGTTCTCCACCACATTTAGGGCATTTTACACCTATCTTTTCAATATAAGGCTTAGTATTTTTACATTCAGGAAAGCCGGGGCAAGCTAAAAACTTTCCATGTGGACCATACTTTATAACCATATTTCTACCACAATTTTCGCAGATAACATCACTAACTTCATCTGCAATCTTTACTTGTTCCATTTCTTTATTTGCTTTTTCAACTGCCTCTTCAAGGTCAGGATAGAAATTTCTAATTAAGGTTTTCCAATCAGTTTTGCCCTCTCCTACTGAATCTAAAAGTACCTCTAAATTTGCTGTAAAATCCTTATCTACAACACTTGGAAACTGACTTACCATAACATTATTTACTACTTGTCCGAGTTCAGTTACATATAGATTTTTTTGTTCTTTAACCACATATCTTCTTGCAAGTATTGTAGATATTGTAGGTGCATAAGTTGACGGTCTGCCTATACCTTGCTCTTCCATTGCCTTAACTAGGCTTGCCTCAGTAAAATGAGGGGGTGGTTGAGTAAAATGTTGTGTCTTTACAATTTCTTTTAAATTAAGCTTATCTCCTACCTTAAGTTTTGAAATAATAGCATCTGACTCTTTTTTTTCTGAATCTTCATCATATACACTTAAGAAACCGTTAAAAACTATACTTGAACCTGATATTGAAAATGTATACTCTCCTGCCTTTATTTTAACCGAAGTAGTAGAATAGATTGCAGGTTTCATTCTGCCGGCAGTAAATCTTTTCCATATAAGTTGATATAACCTAAATAAATCTTTTGAAATTAAGTTTTTTAGCATTGCAGGCGTTAGCTCTATATCAGTCGGTCTTATAGCCTCATGTGCATCTTGAACCTTAGTTTTACTCTCCTTTTGTACCTGAATATCTGAAACATACTCACTTCCAAAATTTTTCTCAATATATTTTTTTGCTAAACTGTCAGCATCCTCAGATATACGAGTGGAATCTGTACGAAGATATGTAATAAGTGCTACCATACCCTTTCCCTCAATATCTACGCCCTCATAGAGTTGTTGTGCTAACTGCATTGTTTTCTTGGTTGAAAAATTAAGCTGTTTGCCTGCCTCTTGTTGTAAAGTAGATGTTGTAAATGGTAGAGGTGCTTTTTTTTGCTTTTTTCCCTCATTTATTTCGCTTACTATAAAATCTTCTTTTTTAACTGATTCTAAAATCTTTTCACATTCTTCTTTTGAGGAAATGTCAATTTTATTTTCTTTTCCATAAAACTTTGCCTGTAAAGCTTTTTTACTTAACTTTGAAATGAGATTAGCCTCTATTGTCCAATATTCCTTAGGAATAAATGCATCTATTTCAGCCTCTCTCTCACAAATCATTCTAAGTGCAACTGACTGTACTCTACCTGCTGATAGACCTCTTTTTATTTTTGCCCATAAAAGAGGACTTATCTTATATCCTACTAACCTATCCATAATTCTACGAACCTGTTGTGCATCTACAAGATTCATATCAATATCTCTAGGGTGTTTTATCGCCTCTGCAATAGCTTTTTTAGTTATTTCATTAAAGCTTATTCTATAAAACTTCTTATCTCCTTCTTCAAGCTTTAAAGCCTTACTCAAATGCCAGCTTATAGCCTCTCCCTCACGGTCAGGGTCTGTTGCAAGATAAATTTTATCAGCTTTTTTTACTGATTTTCTAAGCTTTGCAAGCAAATCTCCCTTTCCTCTAATTGTAATATATTTAGGCTCATAATCATTTTCCACATCAATCCCTAAGTTACTCTTGGGTAAATCTCTGACATGTCCATTTGATGCAGTTACATCATAATCTTTCCCCAAATATTTCTTTATTGTCTTTACCTTTGCAGGCGACTCAACAATCAATAGCTTTGATGACATCTTTACCCCCATATTTTTCTTATAAATATCTTTATTCATTGAAAAGATAGGTACTAAGTTGCCCTCATATAGTAATTATTTGATACTTGGACAATGTAGCCTGACAGCTCTAACTCCATAAGTGCTGTATAAACTTCTCCAAAAGTTAGTTCTGTTTCCTCAACAATCTGTTCAATGAATTTTGACTCCAAATCGAGGCAACTATACACTTTTTTTTGATTTTTGGCAAGTGATTTTATATTTTTTTCATTTATAACAAGTTTCCCCTCTTTTTTCATGCTCAGTCTTTCAAGTATATCATCAATCTCTGTTAAAATATATGCTCCGTCAGAAATAAGTTTATTACAGCCCTTACTAAAAACATCTGTTATTCTCCCCGGAACTGCATATACATCTTTTCCCTGCTCAAGTGCATATTCTGCTGTAATAAGACTTCCTGACTTTTCTTTTGCCTCTATTATAATGACTATATCTGAAAGCCCTGCTATAATTCTATTTCTAAGTGGAAAATTTGATTTAATCGGTGGTATGTCGGTACAAAATTCTGAAATTACTCCTCCATGACTATTTAATATTTCTTCATAAATAAAGAAATTTTCTTTAGGATAGCAGATATTAACTCCATTGCCAAGTACTGCATAAGTAGTTCCATTCTCTGCCCTTATTGCCCCCTTATGTGCGGCACAATCAATACCATAAGCTAAACCACTTATAACCTCCACTCCTTTTCTAGCAAGCTCAAAACCTATATTTTCTGCCATACTTAAACCATAACTTGAGGCTAGTCTACTTCCCACTATTGCCACGGACTTATTTAAACTTGGTAATTTACCCTTTGTATAAAGATAGAGTGGAGAATTTTTTATTTCTAAAAGTTTTTGTGGGAAATGTTCATCTTCCACAGTTATAAAGTTAATCTTATTAGTTTCAAGCCTTAAATACCTTTCATGTGATTTTTCAATGTAGTTTCTCGAAGTTATTATTGAACCTATCTTTTTCTTATCAAGTAGAGTTTTCTCATAAATGTCGTCTTCCGACATAGTTAAAATTTGATTTAAAGGCTTTATATTGTCATAAATTTTTCTTATGCTTACTGCCCCTATTAATTTGACTTCAGATAGGAAAAATAACATTTCTTTATTATCAATGTCATAAATATTCATCTATCTTCTCCAATATTTTTCCTCAAGCCCTTTATAACTAAGTGCCTCTGCCAGATGTTCTCTTTTAATATTTTCACTCTTTTCAATATCTGCAATAGTTCTTGCAACCTTAAGTATCTTGTGTAATGTTCTTACACTCATATCCTTTTTTTCATAAATCTTTTTTAAAAACTCACTATCAGCCTTTTCAAGCTTACAAAACTCATCTATATGCTTTTTTCTCATTTCACTATTATATCTTATGTCTAATCCCTTAAATCTATTTAATTGTATAAGTCTTGCACTCTCAATTTTAACTCTTATTTCGGCACTTGTTTCTCCTCTTTTTTTAGTTTCAAGTTCCTCATACCTTAAAAGCCCTGCCTCAGTACAAATATCAATTCTATCTAATAAGGGCTTTGAAATTTTTCCAATGTAAGCTGCCACTTGTCTATCTGTACATCTACATTTAGTCCTGTCAGGGTAAAAGCCACATTTACAAGGATTTGTTGCACAACAAAGCATAAAATCAGCAGGAAACTCATACGAGCCATAGATCCTTGAAATCTTTATTTTTTTCTCCTCTAAAGGTTGCCTAAGCACCTCAATAGTTTCTTTTTTAAATTCAGCAAATTCGTCTAAGAATAACACTCCATGTGTAGCTAAAGAGATTTCCCCCGGTTTTGGCTTTGTACCCCCTCCACAAAGTGCTTGCATAGATATTGTATGATGAGGTGCTATAAAAGGTCTTTTACGAATTAATGGGATATTTTGTGGGAGAATACCACAAATAGAATGAATTTTTGTAACTGTAAGTGCCTCTTCTTTTGTAAGCGTCGGCATAATGCCTGCTATTCTCGAGGCAATCATACTTTTTCCTGTTCCGGCAGGGCCTATTATCAGCAAATTGTGCCTACCTGCCACTGCAATAGTGGTTGCTCTTTTTATACTTTCTTGACCTGAAATATCTGAAAAATCAAGATTATCTTCAGTATAATAAGCACTCTCCTCTAAGGTATAGGCTTTTGGAATAGGTATTTCATTATTTAAAATGTCAATCATCTCTTTTAAATTGTTTATTCCAAAACATTTTATTTCATCAATCACACTCCCCTCATAAGCATTTGCAACAGGCACAAATAAATTTTTCATTTTTGCCTCCTTTACGGCACAAGCCATAGAAAGAGTACCTCTTATTGGAAGTATTTCCCCACTTAAAGATAATTCCCCTGCAAACACACTGGATTTAAGCAAATCTTGCTTTACTAAGCCATAAGCAGATAAAATCGATATTGCAAGTGGCAAATCATAAGCAGTACCGTCTTTTCTTATATCAGCAGGAGAAAGATTTAGTACCACCTTTCTAGGTTCAAGCTTAAACCCTGAATTTTTTATAGCTGTTTTAACTCTATCTACTGCCTCTTTTACCTCTGAGGACAGATACCCTATAATCGATGTATTTGGAAGTCCTGTTGCAATATCAGCCTCACAACAAATAAGTACACCTTTAATTCCATATACACCTGCTCCATATACCTTACTTAACATATTCCTCCTTAAAAAATTTGAAAATACTGCAAGAAAAATAAGACTAACAGAAATAACTAAAAAGAACTATTTAGAAATAACTAATTAAAATAACACTAAAAAAGATTTCCAATCATGTCTAAAAGCATATCTCGAAAACTAAATACATTAAACACTACACATATAATAAAAGTTACTAAAACAATAAATCTTATCATTTTAAAGATTTGACCTGTAAATTTCTTTATTATAATAAACGTCAACACACCCCATAAAATTATAGGCGACACATACGAAGTAAGTACCTTGTATAATTCATTTAATAATTCCATGTTTACTCTCCACTAAATCTAACTGATTACTTATAATTGTATTGTTTTTGATAAAGAAATGCAAGCACTTTTATTTTACAACTTATATAAAGAATTAATACATGTGAAAAGACGGATAAACTTGCTCAAGGTTCATCCGTCTTTCCAAAAGTAAGAGGAAATTTCAATATGTGTAACACTGTGATACTGTCAAAATCAACAGAATTGACCTCGACTATATATTTTAATCACCTTTTGTATTTTTTTGCGTTAAATAACAATCGGTGGCTAAAACCAAATTAATTATAGAGCAGCTAATTCTGCACCAACTGCCTTTAAAGCTGCCTCTGCGTCGCCGTCAGGTTCATTGTTTGCGATAACGCCCTCGCCACCGATAATAGTAGCTCCTGCCTCAACCATTCTATCAACCCATGTACGCATCCACTCTCCGTCGCCCCAGTCATAAGAACCGAATAATACAAGGCTCTTTCCGTCTAACTTTCCTTCAAGTGAGGCAACAAGTGGTTCAACTACGGAGTCTTCTAACTCTTCAGAACCCATTGCAGGGCAACCAAGTGCGAAACCTTTTTGCTCTAATAATACACTCACATCAGCATCTCCTGCTTCAACAAGTTCTGCAACTGCACCATTTGCTTCTATGCCTTCCTTAAGCATATTTGCCATTGCTTCTGTATTTCCTGTTTGACTCCAATAAACTACATAAACCTTATCCATTTTAAAAATCTCCTTTTTCTTTTATATATTTCTACTCATGCAATCCCCTAGAGGATATTAAATGTAGAGCATGAATAGTTTAAAACTATCCAACGAATTTTTCAAATCATTTTTTATATATTATTTATAAAAAATCTTATATATAAGAACTTTATCTATGAAAAATTACTTATAAAAATTTTACTTTTGAAAAATTCTTTTAAAATAAAGTGGATAACCAAGAAAAAGTCATATCTTGTTTAGTTTCGTCTTAACTATATTGGTTAGGACTTCCTAACTATACCAAGAATATGCCTAAATGTCAATAGTTTTTTAGGAACTTTTTTTTAATTAAATAATTTTTGCACAAACACTACTTTATAAGTGATTAATATTAATTTCTCCCCTAAAAACTTCTACTGCATTTCCTGTCATATAGATATTGCCACTATTTTTGTCAAATTCTATATCTAAGACTCCTCCTGTCAAATGAAGATGCACCTTGTCTAAAACAAGTCCCTTAAGAATACTTGCATAAGCTGACGCAGTTGCTCCTGTTCCACAAGCAAGAGTTTCTCCACTTCCTCTTTCCCAAACTCTCATATATATGTTTTCTTTGTCTTTAACATATATAAATTCTGAATTCACTCTATTTGGAAACCTTTCATGATTTTCATAAAAACTTCCTATCTTTTCCAAATCAAGTGCTTTTAGTTTTTCTAAACTATCTAAAAAATAAACTGCATGTGGGTTTCCAACATCAATCCCCACAAACTCCTCATCTTTGTTCATTACAAAGATATGTTCAGGTAATTTGCTTATAAGTTTAGGCTTTCCCATATTTACAGTCACTGTTTCTACAAGATTATCTTTACCTAGATGAACTTCAATCTCTTTTACTCCACCTAATGTTTCAAGTAAAAATTTTTTCTTTTTAACATATCCATTATCATAGGCAAGTTTTGCAACACATCTTGCACCATTTCCACACATCTCGCCTCTTGAACCGTCTAAGTTATACATATCCATTTTTACATCACAACTTTCAGAGGGACATACTAAAATCAGTCCGTCTGAACCTATTCCAAAATGTCTATCACTTACAAACTTTGCAAGTTCTGCCGGCTTGTCTACTTTTTCCTTAAAACAGTCAATATAAACATAGTCATTGCCTATTCCGTGCATTTTTATAAATTTCATACTTTTACATAATACTAAGTTAGTGATTATTCCTTTCAAAAAATAAAATTATAATTACCTACTAGGCTATTTTAACCTATAACTTTAATATTTGCAAACCTTTTTATTAAGTCGGTAATTTTATTTTAATCAAAAATTTATTGTATTTCAACCTAAAATTCAGTAAACTTAAAATGTAAAAGGCTTTTAAAACAACTTTTTTCTTGTTTTTATCTAATATTGGTAAACTTTATTGTTAATTTTGTAAATATATATTTGTATAGGGAGGCAAAATATGAAAAGAAAACTATATTATATATTGTCAGTAATTTTTAGCTTATTGCTAATTATTGGCTGTTCTGCTAAACAAAGTAGTATTTCTATGGAAGAAACCAAGGCTTATGGAAATTTTGAGGTTGCAGAAGATTCTGTAAATAAATCAGAAGAGCCTGTTAGCGAGAATGCCAAAATGAATAAGGAGAGCGAAATCTCTATAACTCAAGATAGAAAACTTATAAAAGAAGTTTCTCTTGAAATTGAAACCTATGATTTAAACAGCTATATTCAAGTTATTAAAGACACTACAAATTCCTTTGGTGGCTACATTGAAACACTAGAACTAAGGAGTGATAGTTGGTCAGGAACAGAGGAAGAAAATCATAAAAAAGGAGAAAATAGATTTTCGCATATTACTGCTCGTATTCCTGCTAACTCACTTGATTCATTTTTAAATCAGGCACAGGAAAATGTAAATGTTACTTATAGAAATGACAGCATTTCAGATGTAACACTTCAATATAGCGATACTGAAAGTCATATTAAATCGCTTGAAATTGAAAAAGAAAGACTTGATGCACTCTTAGAAAAAGCAGATTCTATTGAAACAATTATAGCATTGGAAAGTAGACTTTCAGAAGTAAGATATGAACTTGAAAACTATCATTCTAGTTTAAATATTCTTAATAACCAAATAGATTATGCAACTGTAAATTTAAATATAAACAAAGTAAATAGTTATACAACCTCAAATGAGGACAACTTTTTCACAAGGGTTTCAACAGGTTTTATGCGAAATTTAAAATCAGTAGGTATAAGCTTTGTAAACTTAGCAGTAATTTTCTTATCCTCTATACCGACTCTTTTAGTTTGTTTAGTTATAATTATTATAATAGTGTTTATATTTAAGAAATTAAAGCCTAAATTCTTCAAAAAGAAACAAAATGCTGATACCACAAATACCAATGTAAATTTAGACCAATTAAATGAAACTAATACAGATAATTTAGATAAAAAATAAATTAATTCGGAGGGACTATGGAGCTTGATGATTTAAATATAAGACTTCATGAATTTGATGCTAAAGAAGATATCATTTACTTAAAAACTTATGATTTTAGAGATAAAGAACTTAAAAGCATATTAGAGGAAATATTTTCAACTCAAAATCTTTCTTATGAGATAGATGAAACAGCCTTTTATTATACACTTTTTAAAAATCGCATTCCAATATGTATTGGTACACTGTATCCTATTTCAGAAAATAGATATGAATGTATGATATGTACTAAAAAAGAATTTGAAAACCTAGGAGCATTTCACTCAGTATGGGGTTATATTGTAGATGATATATACGCATTTTATTCATATAAATATAAGCATAAAATAAATAAGATACCGTCTATATATATTGAATTTATGCTAAAAGAGGTCAATGAAAAAAACAAACATTTAATTCAGTATTTGAGGGCAGAACCTCTATCAACTGAACTTATTATGAAACTTAAAATGCCAAAAACCATACAGGAAACTACTCCATTTCCACTAAAAGTTTCTCCTTGGAGTAATAAACTTAAAAACAAATTTAGAATTTCAAATTCTAATGATATAGACATTGCAAGTTTTTGTATTGTACGAAATTATATGAGCAATAAAAATACCTGCTATCTTTTTGATTTTAATATTAATGAAGATTATAGGGGCAAGGGATATGGAAAGCAAATATTTGCTTTTATTTTAAAGGAATTAAAGAGAAGAAAATATACAATTATTTTTCTACAAGTACAAGAGTCAAACACTCCTGCATTTAAGATATATAAACATTTCAAATTTGAAGTATTGGATAAAAGAGAATGTTTTGTAACAGTAATATAGTTTAAGGTTGACTTTATTTTTTGGGGATTTCCACACCGTTGGCGAGGAAATCCCCAAGCAATACTAACATTATTTCACTATTGAACTTAAAATATACCAAATCATAACTATAACACCAAGCACAATTCTATATATTCCAAAGAATACAAAGTCATGTTTTTTTACCCAACTAAGCAAAAATCTAATCGCATACATTGAAACAAAAAATGCAACAATCATTCCAATAATAAGATATAGCACCTCTGCGAAAACCGGTGTTGTAGCAGCTGTCGCAGTCGTTGCCACTGCCTTAGTAGCAGAATCTCCTAGGTGTAAAATATACTTTACAATTTTTACGAAACTTGCACCAAACATTATAGGTATTGCAAGGAAGAAAGAAAATTCAGATGCAACCGGTCTTGAACAACCTATAATCATTGCACCTATTATAGTAACTCCTGAACGAGATGTTCCAGGAATCAAGGATAATACCTGAAAAAGACCTATATACAGAGCTGTTTGATAGTCTATAAGTGATAGCCTATCTATTGTAACAGGTCTATTTCTCTTTTCAACTATAATAAAGATTGCACCATAAACAATTAACATCAAAGAAATTATAAAGCCATTCTTTAAGTTATTTTTAATCCAATCATCAAGTACAAGTCCTAAAACTGCAGCCGGTATACAGGCAACTATAATCTTTAACCATAAAATAAGAGTAAATCTTCTATGCTTTTCCTTTTTTCTCCTTGAAAATGGATTCAGCTTATCAAAATATAAAAACATAACTGCCAATATAGCTCCAAGTTGAATAACCACCTCAAACATATCCTTAAACGCCTCAGTTACATTTAGCTGTATCATTTCCTCAAGCAAGATAATATGCCCTGTAGAACTTATAGGTAACCACTCTGTAAGCCCCTCTACTATACCAATAACGATAACCTTTAATATCTCCAATAAAATCATAAATATAAACTACAAATTTAATTTGTATTCCTTTCCTTTACTGTCCAATCTATTTCAGATAAACCATTTTCTTTTAAAAACTTATTTGCCTTACTAAAATGTCTACAACCAAAGAAACCATTATTTGCTGATAAAGGACTTGGATGAGCTGCCTTTAAAACCAAGTGCTTAGGATTATTAAGCATAACCTCTTTTGCTTTAGCAGGATTACCCCAAAGTAAATATACAACAGGAGAATCCTTTAGATTTATTTCTTTTATAATAGCATCTGTAAACTGTTCCCAACCTTTGCCTCTATGTGAAAATGCCTTATGTGCCTGCACTGTCAAAACAGTATTAAGTAATAAAACACCCTGTTTTGCCCAACTTTCAAGATTGCCATTATTTGAAATTTCAATACCTAAATCATCTTTTAATTCCTTATAAATATTTACTAATGACGGTGGTAATTTCTTTTGACTTTCAGGCACTGAAAATGATAGCCCACAAGCTTGGTTATCATTATGATAGGGATCTTGCCCCAAAATAACAACTTTTACTTTCTCATAGGGTGTAAAGTCAAGTGCACTAAATATCTTATCTGCCGGAGGGTACACAGTATGCAGATTATACTCGTCCTTTACAAAATTATATAAATCCTTATAATAATCTTTTTTAAATTCAGGTTTTAAAATTTCAAACCATTCTCCTGTAATCATCTTTTTCCTTTCAGCTATATGCTCTCTAAAATGTTTACATATAATATAACTTTTTATAGTTTAAAAATCAATAGATTGTTTGTAAATTAAAGACTAAAACAGGTAATCTTGCACTAAAAATTAAGGATATAAGAAAGGGATTGCTCGCCGTTGGCGAGCAATCCCCCTATATTTAAACTAAACAAAATAATAACTATTTCTTAGCTACTAACTTACTCTTTTTTATTACTATAAAGTGTTACTAATTTCTCAAGATATTCAAGTCTTTCCTTAGCATGTTGCTCATTAAGTGCAAATAGTCTTTCAGCTCTCTCAGGGTTCTTAAGTGCAAGTGAAGAGTATCTTACCTCGCCCATTAAGAAGTCTTGATAATTAAGAGTTGGCTTTTTAGAGTCTAAAGTAAACTTATTTTCAGCGTCAGGATTATATCTGAAATTATTCCAGTATCCTGATTCTACTGCCTTCTTCTCCTCAGTCATAGCCTCACTCATACCTTTCTTAATACCGTGTGCAATACATGGTGCATAAGCGATTATTACTGACGGACCATTATAAGCCTCAGCCTCTTTAAGTGCCTTAACAGTCTGATTATAGTCTGCACCCATAGAAATCTGTGCTACATATACATAACCGTAACTCATAGCAATACTTGCTAAATCTTTTTTCTTAGTTTCCTTTCCACCTGCTGCAAACTGTGCTATTGCACCTGTTTTAGTAGATTTTGAGGACTGTCCACCTGTATTTGAATAAACCTCAGTATCAAATATCATTATATTTATATCTTGACCACTTGCTATTACATGGTCAAGACCACCAAAGCCTATATCATAAGCCCAACCGTCGCCACCAAATATCCATTGACTCTTCTTAGATAAAAATTCTGCATTTTCTCTAAGTTCTTTAGCTAACTCTGTGTCATTATCTCTAATAGCTACAAGTAATTTCTTAGTTGCAAGAGTATTCTTTGAACCAACTGTAAAGGTATCAAGATAATCTTCACAAGCCTCTTTTAACTCATCTGTTTGAGCTGTTTCAAGTAAGTCTTCTACTCTACATCTTAATCTATCTCTTAAGGCTACATTTGCCAAATACATACCATATCCGAACTCAGCGGCATCTTCAAATAATGAATTTGACCATGCAGGGCCATGACCATTATCATCTTTTGCATAAGGGGTTGAAGGAGATGAATTGCCCCAAATTGAGGAACAACCTGTTGCATTTGCAATAAACATTCTATCTCCAAATAACTGTGTAATAAGTCTTGCATAAGGAGTTTCTCCACAACCTGCACAAGCCCCTGAGAACTCAAGAAGTGGACGTTTAAATTGTGAACCCTTAACAGTAGTTTCCTTAAATTTAGCTACAACATCATCTTTGATAGGTAAATCTACTGAATAATCAAAGAATCTTTGATCATCTGCATACTTTTCAAAGCTTGCCATGCTAAGTGCTTTCTGACCCTTTTTACCCGGACATACATTTACACAAGAACCACAACCTGTACAGTCATAAGTTGAAACATTTACAGAGAATTTATACTCTTTCATACCTGTAAGGTTAAGTAACTGCATTCCCTCAGGTGCTTTTGCCGCCTCATCTTCTGTAAGTGCAAATGTTCTAATAGCAGCATGAGGACAAACATAAGAACAGAATCCACATTGAATACAACTATCACTATTCCAAATTGGAACACTTACAGCTACACCACGTTTTTCATAAGCTGCTGTACCACTTGGAGTTGAACCGTCAACATAGTCATTAAATGCTGAAACAGGTAAAGTATTTCCTTGTTGAGCACTAACAGCTGCCTGAATATTATTAACAAAGTCCATAGAGTCCTTTGCACCCTTTGCAGCTCTAGTGATATAAAGTCCCTCATCTTGAGCTGACTTCCAACTTTCCGGAACTTCAACTTTTATCACTCCGTCAGCACCTGCATCAATAGCTGCCCAGTTCTTCTTAACTACATCTTCTCCCTTTCTACCATAGGTCTTTTGAGCTGCCTTTTTCATAAGCTCAACAGCCTTTTCATAAGGGATAATGTCTGCAAGTTTAAAGAATGCAGACTGTAAAATTGTATTGATACGAGTAGGTCCCATACCTGTTTCAATACCTATTTTAACACCGTCTATAATATAGAAATTAATATTGTGATCTGCTATGTACTTCTTAACCTGTCCCGGTATATGTCTATCAATATCATCAACAGACCATGAACAGTTAAGTAGGAATGTACCTCCGTCAACTAACTCTTGAACCATGTTATACTTACGAATATAAGCTGAGTTATGACATGCTACAAAGTTTGCCTTTGTGATAAGGTATGTTGACTTAATCTTCTTATGTCCAAAACGCAAGTGAGACATAGTAATACCACCTGACTTCTTTGAATCATAATCAAAATATGCCTGAGCATACATGTCTGTGTTATCACCTATAATCTTTATTGAGTTCTTGTTTGCACCAACAGTACCGTCAGCACCAAGTCCCCAGAACTTACAGTTAATTGTTCCCTTAGGTGTTGTAATCAAACTTTCATCTGCCTCTAAAGATAAGTTTGTAACATCATCGTTGATTCCTATTGTAAATCTTTTCTTTTCAGTATTTTTAAATACTGCTGCAATCTGTCCCGGAGTTGTGTTCTTTGAACCAAGCCCATATCTTCCTGTATGTACAGTTATATTATGGAATTTAGTATCTTTAAGTGCTGCAACAACATCGAGATAAAGAGGTTCTCCAAGTGAACCCGGTTCTTTTGTTCTATCTAAAACTTCTATTCTTTTTACTGTATCAGGAATAACATCTAAAAATGCACTAGCTGAGAAAGGTCTATATAAACGAACCTTGATAGCTCCTACCTTTTCTCCCTTTGCTACTAAGTAATCAACTGTTTCCTCAATAGTATCATTAACTGAACCCATTGCAATAACTACTGTTTCGGCATCTTCTGCACCATAGTAGTTAAATAATTTATAATCTGTTCCAAGCTTTTCATTTACCTTGTTCATGTACTCTGTTACTATTCCCGGAAGTGCATCATAGTAAGGGTTACAAGCCTCTCTTGCTTGGAAGAAAACATCAGGGTTTTGTGCTGAACCTCTTATAACAGGTCTTTCAGGGTTAAGTGCATTCTTTCTAAATCTATGAATTGCCTCCATATCAGCCATATCTTTTAAGTCTGCATAATCCCAAGTTTCAATTTTTTGAATCTCATGTGAAGTTCTAAAACCGTCAAAGAAGTTTATAAATGGAACTTTTCCCTTTAATGCAGCCAAATGAGCAACAGGTGTAAGATCCATAACTTCCTGTACTGAAGAACCACAAAGCATAGCACAACCTGTTTGACGACAAGCATAAACGTCTGAATGATCACCAAAAATACTTAGAGCATGAGTTGCAACTGCTCTTGCAGATACGTTAAATACTCCCGGAAGTTGCTCTCCTGCTATCTTATAAAGGTTAGGTATCATAAGTAACAAACCTTGTGATGCTGTAAATGTTGTAGTCAAAGCACCTGCTGCAAGTGAACCATGTACTGCACCTGCGGCACCTGCCTCAGACTGCATTTCTGTAACTTTTACAGGGTGATCTAAAATATTCTTTCTACTTTCTGTTGCCCACTCATCAACATGTTCAGCCATAACTGATGACGGTGTGATAGGGTAAATTGCTGCCACTTCGGTAAAGGCATAAGAAACATGAGCAGCTGCCTGATTACCATCCATGGTTTTCATAACTCTTTTAACCATTATTAATCCTCCTACTTGTAAATGGAATTGGTGATATTTGATTGTCTATTTCAAATCAACAATTTATTATAATAACATCTAAGTGTCCTTATAATTCTATTATAACAATAATATACATAATTGCAAATAACATTTGTTTCTTTTTTGTACTAATTTTTATGCAAGTTTCATTTTTTATGTACTTTTTTAGATACATAGTATAATAAAAGAGTATTTTAGCTATATATCTGTGTAGTTTTTGGTTAGTATAACCTAACTACTAATAAATAGCCTTTTTTTAGTTTCCTCATACAATCTAAAATTTAACACAAAAAGAAGTATCACAAAATAAGTCTGCAACACTTCTTTCTGAAAAAAATTCGTATTAAACTAGAAAATTATCATAACACTAAATTATAAATATATCTGTAATCTAGGTAACATTTTAAAAATTAATTTGAAACTCCGGGTCCTATTGGTCCTTCTCCTGCCGGATTTGGTGGAATTGTTTCTTCTGTTGTACTACCTGCAGGGGCAGATGTAGGTGCAACAGTTGGACCTTTGCTTGCCTCCTCGGTAGTGGCTGAAACAGCAGTTGTTGAATTTGCAGGGCCTTTTGTAGTGCTTTCAGCAGTGGACTGCTTTACTTCTTCACTATGTTTAGTGGTTGCTTGGCTTGCACTTTGAGTTGTTGTTTCTTTTATAGTTGTAGCCTCAGTAGATGAAGTAGAACCTGTAACTGCACTTGAACTTGATTCTGAACTTGCACTTGTAGAAGTCTGAGTAACTGCACTTGAGGTTTCAATAGGTTTACTATTTGGATTTTTCTTTATAGTTGCAGGATGTCCACTATATATACTATTATGAAAATTTTTCTCTACAACTTCTTCAACTCCATTTACTACTTTTATTAAGCTTGTATTCCAAGTACTTCCCTTTGTAGCCTTATCAACCAAAACTTCCTTTCCTGCAGGAACTTGAGGGTCATCTACATAATTTGGTTTTGGAGGATCGGACTCTCCTGTTTTTACCGACCTCATAGTAAGAGTAGTTCCCTCAGGCAAAATAGGAATACCTATTATACTCATCTTAATTGTATTATTTGCACTGTCAAATGTACCTCTTATTGCTATGGCAACATTTGAATCATTTTTAAATCTCATATCAGGTCCCATTTTTCCGTCATAGCTTACCATAGCATCTTCTCCGGGGTTACAATACTTAGGCTCATAGCTATGAGGGTGTCTTTCAGTTGTATTAAGCCCTGCACGAACTACTGCATTATAAAGAGTTGATGAAACCTGACAAACACCACCTCCCGGCTCTTCTATAAGAACTCCGTTTAAATATGCACCTGCAGGTCTATAGCCCTTATCAGTAGTTCTATTTCCGGTAGTTTTATTAAATGAAAATTCCTCCCCGGGATTTATAATCATTCCGTCCATAGACTCTGCTGCAAGTCTTATATTTGTATTTCTATCAGGATTATCAGTAGTATTAGTAGTAAATGTACCTATTACTTTATACATTTCCTTAACTTGTGCCTCTGTAATTTCAGGAGCTTGTTCAGTTGCCGATACATCTATCTGAGCAGTAAAGTTTTTTGATGATACTGCTGATTTTATATCACTTACAATCTTATCTTGATTTATTTGTTTACCTGTCTGTTCTCCTGAATATATAAAAGTTTTAGTTTCTTTATCAAAGCCTGATATAGAACCATTTCTAGGTTCAACATTCCACTTTTGTGCCATTTCCTCTGCAAGCTTTTTTACTTCATTTTCATCAACATCAAAAGTAATGTTATACTCTTTTAAAGGCTCTGTTTTAATCTCAAATACTTCAGAAGTAAGTTTATCAATACTTGTTTGTGAAAAGTCCGGAATCTGATAGGTATTATCTTCTGCACCGTCAAACTTTGCAGACATTGACCAAGGATATTTGTTTTTTATAGCTGACTTTGCCTCATCTATTGTAAGTCCCTTTATACTTATTCCGTCAATCGTAACTTCTCTGTTAAATTTTCCATTAACTACAATACTGTTATTTGCTTTAAAAGTTGTAACTATTTTTCTTGCTCCCCATACAATCATAGTTAGCATAACTGCAAAAACAAGAACTACAAGCCCTATAAGTGGAAAATTCCATGTAGCTTTCTTTTGCTTTTGTTTTCTAATTCTATTTCTTGAAGCATAGCTTTTGTCTGTACCTGAAAGCCTATACTTTCCACTAGAATTTCTATCTACTGCCATAAATCACCTCTATTATTTAAATACTTAAAACTTAATATTTCGTTCTTTTCAAAATTCCATTACTTATAATAGCATATTAATTAGATATTTGCCATAAGTGAACTTTAATATTTTTCTTTATAGTGCTATACTTTAGTTGTAATTAATCAACAAATAGAAGAATAACATGGATATATTAGAATCTATAAATAAACGCCATTCTGTCAGAGCTTATTTAGACAAGGAAATTGACAAAAATATAATTAATGAGTTGCAAAAAGAAATTGATATTTGTAATGAACTAGGTAAGCTACATATTCAACTAGCTATCAATGAACCTAAAGCATTTGATAGTATGTTAGCACATTATGGTAAGTTTTCAAATGTAAAAAATTATATTGCTATGATTGGAAAGAAAAGTTCAAATTTTGAAATTGCCTCCCAAAAAGACAGTGATGTTTGGGTATAGCTATTATGTGTATTTTGTCCCTCTATGGGGAACGAGATACACAAGAAATAATTATTTAAAGCATTTATTTTATAAAACTCTTTTCTATATCGTCTAAGATACTCTTAGGTATTCTTAAGTTACCAAAGCCTTTTCCTATTGCAATCTTAGGCTTATTATCTCCATGGAAATCACTTCCACCTGTTGGCAAAAGATTGTTAAGTTTTGCAAGTCTTCTAAGATTTGTAACATTTTCCTCTGTATGTGTAGTATAATAAACTTCAAGTCCCTGCATTCCCATATCGGTTAGTTCCTTTATTAAAGTTTCCAGTTCTTCCTCACTAAAGCTATATCTATAAGCATGAGCAAGTGAAATAAACATATTATTGGCTTTAAAAAATTCCATTGCGTCTTTAACCTTTGTTTTCTTTTCAGGTACAAAATCTTGACCTATGCCCAAATACTTATCAAAAGCCTCTTGAATATTACTTACATAACCTTTTTTTAAAAGTGCATTTGCAAAATGAAGTCTTGTAATCATTGTTTTTTCATTATTAACATATAGGTCATTTTCTTCTATATCAAAGCCTGCATTTCTAAAATTATCTAAAATTTCATAATTTCTTGAATCTCTTTGCTCTTCAAATACTTTAAGCCCTGCTTTTATATTTTGGAAAATGTTATCTGCCTTAACTTCTCCTAAAACATAACCCAAAATATGCACTTCTTTCTTTTTGTATGCACAACTAACTTCAACTCCCGGAATAACTTTTATTCCTATTTTTTTTGCCGCCTCAATAGCCTCCTCAACTCCGTCAATAGTGTCGTGATCTGTAAGTCCAAGAGTATAGAGATTAGCCTCTTTTGCCTTTTTTACAACTTCTGTTGGAGAAAATGTTCCGTCAGACATATAGGAATGCGTGTGTAAATCTATAAAGTTCATATTAGCTCCTTTCTTTAGTTGGATATTATATTTATAATTCTAATATAAAAACTTGTTTTTTAGCAAAACCATGATAAAATATATACAGCCATAAGCTATTAAAAAATACAAAATAATAGAATTTTAGGAGGGTGTATGAAGATTCAAAATATCACTGATGTAGATGCTTTTTTCAAAATTGTTGATGAGTGTAAAGGTCCTGTTGAACTTGTTTCAAATGAGGGCGATAGAATTAATCTAAAAAGTAAAATTGCTCAATATCTTTCTATGGCAACTATTTTCTCAAACGGCTATATCAAGGAACTTGATTTAATAGCACATGATAAAGAAGATATTGAAAGACTTATGAAATACATGTATCAAGGCGAATAAGTAGTGGGTCATGGGGGCTGTTGCAAAATTAATTTTCATTAGTAACTATGTTTTCCTTACAAATACAGATAAAACTATATTTGCTAATTTAAAGACTTTCTGTTATATATCTTGTCCCCCTACGGGGGACAAGATATA
>CALALP010000024.1 GCA_937925515.1 uncultured Lachnoanaerobaculum sp.
GGATTCCTCGCCGACGGCGAGGAATCCCCCTATTAGTTATGGTTTAGAATTGTTGTTCAATAAAAGGCATTTGCAGCTAAAAAAAATTAAGTTTTTAAAATAAAAAATAAAGATATAACAATACTAGTGAAAATTAGTTTTATAACAGTCAAATAAATAATTATATAATCAAAAATATTCTTAAAACATTCCCAATTATTCAAATTAGCAAGTAGATTTTCCCCTATAAATAACAAGTGTAATAACATTATTCTTAAAAAATAATTTTTCAACAGTCTGTTTTTTATTTACAAATGGCATTTTTAGTATTATAATAACACTGTTATTAAAGAAATATTTTAAAGGAGGTGTGTTTTCTTTGAAAAAGAAATCTGTTTTAAATTGGTTTTTTGAGTTTGCAGGTATACATAGAAACACTTATATTATATCTATAATATTTGCTACTTTAGGTGTTTTATGTTCACTTGTACCATATTTTCTCATAGGGGAGATAGTTACTAAATTACTTTCCAAAGAAAAAGACTTTAGTGCTTATCTAGGCTCGGTTCTTTTAATACTTTTATTTTGGTTTTTAAGAGTTTTATTTCATTCTTTTTCTACAGGGCTTTCACACAAGGCTACATTTCATGTATTAGCAATTATAAGAAAAAGATTATGTGATAAACTTTACAAATTGCCTTTAGGTTTTGTAAAAGATACTCCGTCAGGTTCACTTAAAAATATAATTGTAGAAAGAGTTGATAATATCGAAACTTCTCTAGCTCATATAGTACCTGAGTTTACTGCAAATATTTTAGGACCTATTTTAATTGTAATATACTTATTTAAACTAGATTGGAGAATGGCTTTAGCCTCATTTTTAGTAGTTCCAATAGGCTTTATTGCATATCTTGGAATGTTTAAAGACTTTAGTAAAAGTTATCAAAATACTATTGATAAAACAAAGGCATTAAATGATGTTGCAGTTGAATATATAAATGGTATAGAGGTTATAAAGGCATTTGGAAAATCTGAAAGCTCTTATGAAAAATTTGTAATTGCTGCAAAAGAAGGAGCTAGTTGCTTTGTAGATTGGATGAGAAGATGCATTATATATTCCTCTGCCGCAATGAGTATACTTCCTGCTACATTACTCGGAATAATCCCGATAGGCGGCATTTTATACATTAATGGAACTTTAGAGGCTCAGACATTTATCATGGTAATTATCTTATCATTTGGTATAATTGCTCCCCTTATAGTGTGTTCATCTTATGGAGAGGACATTGGAAAGTCTGTTACTATACTCGGAGAAGTTATTGCCATCTTGGGACAAAAAGACATGGTTAGATCTGAAACTTTAGAAAAAAATGTTGAAAGTAGCAGTATTGACTTAGAAAATGTACATTTTGGCTATCATGAAAAAGAAGTTTTGCATGGCATAAATCTACATATTAAAGAGGGTAGTATAAATGCTTTTGTAGGTCCTAGTGGTGGTGGAAAGTCAACCATTGCAAAACTTATATCCGGACTTTGGGACATTGATACAGGTAATATAAAGATTGGAAATGTAGACACAAAGAATATACCGATAAATGAGCAAAATAAGCTTATTGCTTATGTTTCACAAGATAATTACCTCTTTGACATGAGCATTAAAGATAATATAAGAATAGCAAAGCCAAATGCAAGTGATGAGGAAATTGTAGAAATTGCTAAAAAGAGTGGTTGCCATGACTTTATTATGAGCCTTGAAAATGGATATGAAACTTTAGTAGGAAGTTCAGGAGGACATTTATCAGGTGGAGAAAGACAGAGAATTTCTATTGCAAGAGCTATGCTTAAAAATGCTCCGATAGTAATACTTGATGAGGCGACTGCATATACCGACCCTGAAAATGAGGCTATTATTCAAAATGCAATAGCAAAACTTATTAAAGGAAAGACTCTTATTGTGATTGCACATAGACTTACAACAGTAGTCGGTTGCGATAAGATATTTGTAATTAAAGCAGGAGAGGTTTTTGCAGCAGGTACTCATAAGGAATTACTTTCAAACTGTGAACTATATAAGGATATGTGGGAATCACATATTATGGCAAAGGACAGTGTAGGGGAGGATAGTAATGATTAAGGTATTTAAAAGCTTTTTTGATTTTTGTGGTAAAGTTAATAAACAAAAATTTTATTTATCAATTTTTTTAGGGGTGTTAATTGCATTTCTCGAGGCACTCAAAGTTCCTGCTGCATTTATAATAGTTAAGGGTTTAGTGGAAAATGATTTTACAGCTAAAACTTGGATTACGGCTACATTGATACTTGTTATAAGTGTTATACTCACAATTCTTGTAAAAACAAAGTCTACAATGTTGCAAACAGAGGCAGGTTATGGAACTTGTGCAAATAAGAGAATTGAAATAGCAGAACACATGAGATATTTACCTATGGGTTATTTTAATGAAAATAGCTTAGGTTATATAACCTCTGTAACTACAAATACTATGGAGGCAATGTCAGAGGTGGCGACTAAAGTGGTTATGATGACATTACAAGGAACAATTACTGCACTTTTAATAATACTTATGATGTTTATATATGAACCAATAATAGGACTTATTGTGCTATGTGGCTTTTTTATATTCTTATTTGCAAATTCATATTTACAAAAAAGAGCAGGAGAACTTGCAGATAGAAAGGATAATGTAGACAGAAATCTTGTAAGCAAAGTAATTGAATATGTACAGGGAATGAGTGAGGTAAAATCATATTCACTTTTTTCAAGCCAAAATAAAAGACTGACAAAAGCTATTGATGAGGCAGAAAAGATAAACTTTGACTTAGAGGTAAAACTTGTACCACTAATATCCTTACAACTTTTTATTACCAAATGTATTGGAGTTGTTACTTGTATTGTTTCTATTTATCTTTATACAACAGGAAGTATGGCACTTGCAAATTGTATAGTAATGAATATATGTGCTTTTATGATTTATTCAAGCCTTGATTCAGCAGGTTCATTTTCTTCATTGCTTAGAATTATAAATGTCGGAGTTGAAAAAGCAAATTCAATCTTAAATCTTGAACCAATGGACGTAAAAGGAGAGGACATTACTCCTAAAAACTTTGATATAAGCTTTGATAATGTGTCATTTTCTTATGAAAAAAGAAAAATTATAGACGGCGTTACACTTTATATAAAAGAGGGAACAACTACTGCGATAGTTGGCCCTAGTGGTGGTGGAAAAACTACACTATGTAGACTTATGGCTAGATTTTGGGACGTAGATAGTGGAAGTATTACGCTAGGTGGAAAAGATGTTAGAGATTATAGCATTGATTCCCTTATGAAAAATTTTAGTTTTGTATTCCAAAATGTATATCTTTTTGAGGACACCATTGCCAATAACATTCGTTTTGGAAAGCCGGAGGCAAGTATGGAAGAGGTTATAGAAGTTGCAAAGAAAGCTTGTTGTCATGAATTTATTGAGAAACTGCCAAATGGATATAACACAATAATCGGCGAGGCAGGTTCTTCACTTTCAGGAGGAGAAAAGCAAAGAATTTCAATAGCTAGGGCTATTATGAAAGATGCACCGATAATTATTTTAGATGAGGCAACTGCCAATGTAGACCCTGAAAATGAGAAAGAGCTAATGCTTGCAATTAAAGAACTTACCAAACAAAAGACTATAATAATGATAGCACATAGACTTAAGACAGTTAGAAATGCCGATAAGATACTTGTAATTGACAGTGGTAAGATAGTTCAAGAGGGTAAACATAGTGAGCTTATTAAAGAAGATGGAATTTATGAGAGATTTATAAATATAAGAGAGCAAGCTATAAGTTGGAGGATATAGGGGGGTTAAGCAATAGTTTCTTTAAACCTATAAAAAGTGGTAAAACTTTTATACTT
>CALALP010000025.1 GCA_937925515.1 uncultured Lachnoanaerobaculum sp.
ATAGGTGGTACTTATTTGATGAGAGTGGAGCAATGCTTACAGGTTGGAGAAATGTTAATGAAAAGTGGTATTATTTAAATCCTAATACTAATAATGATAGACCTTTCGGTTCTATGTATATAAATGAAACCACACCTGACGGATATAGAGTTGATGAGAGTGGTGCTTGGATTAAGTAGCGTTTACCTTATATCTGTAAGTTATTATATGGAGCTGTTGCAAAAGTAGATAATACTAGCAACAGTTCTACAAAAAAATTGAGGTTAGATTCTTGAAACAGATTCTAACCTCAATTTTTACCTCATTTTTTATAAATGCACTAAAATAGTAACTTATCTTATACTAGCTATTTTCTTGTCTAAGATTTCTGCATATGCTTTAAAGTTAGCTATTTCTTTTTCCTTATTCTCAAATTGACTTAAGAGGGTTTCAAATTCTTCTGAAATGTCAGTAAGCAGATTATCTTGTACCTTATGACCTATTAAACTAAGTTCTTCTTTAAACTTCTTTACAGAACTTACAAGTTTGTTGCATAGTTCATCATAGATTTCCATAATAGCATTGGATAATGCAGTGGACAATGCTGTCTTTTCACTTGCTGAGGTAAGTTCTCCGTTAAATTTACCTGCGATTTTGTTTACAGTGGCTGAGATATCAAGGTTTAATATAGGAAATTCTATTGCACTTACGCTTTCCTCTACCATAATTCTAAATAGTGAGGAATCATACTTTTCACTTCCCATATCAAAGTTACTGATGACTACATTTAAAAGTTTTCTTTTTACTTCTTTTATTTGCAATGCGTCTGTAAATACTTTTTCAACTTGGTTTGATGCCTCTAAGGCATATTTTCTTAGATTTTCTATTGCGTCTGCTGCAATGCAATATGAGTAATGTTCTGTATGGGAGGAATATTCTGTATGGCTACTAAACCAAGAAAGTGGATTCCACCATTTTGCGTCTGAAACTCTGTGAGAGGTTCTAATTGTTTTTGAACCTGTTCTTTCTTTTACATTTAGGTAGTCCTTGCCTGCCTCTCTTAGTTCTCTTACTGCATCTGATTTTTCGGATTCAAGCTTTGCATTTAGCTCGCCAAAAACTGCTGTAATATCTGCTTTAATTTTACCAATTTGTCCCTCAATAGATTTTTTTTGTTCAAGTAAATGTTCTCTGTCATTGCTTTCAAGTACTTTGATACGTTTATTAGTTTTTTCCTTGTAAGCTAGCAGCATAGTCTTTAATTCTTCTTTTGCAGTTGGGATAAAGCCCTTAGCTTTCTTTTCTAATATTTGTTCTTTTTCTTCAACGACTTCATCAAATAGTGTCTTTATCTCATCAAAGTTTCCAAGTAACTTTAGGTCGGAGTCTAGGTCTTTTGAAAATTGTTTTAGAGCTGAATAAATATTTTTTTCCTCTGCATTATAATCGCTTACTAGCTTTGTTGACATGTTGTAGGCTAGTGAAGATACCATAAGTGGGTTTTCACATTGTTTTATAACTTCAATTAGTTCATTTGAACTGCCTCTACTTTCTAGGTCTTGTACAAACTCATCTATCTTACTCTTAGCACGTTTTTTTAGTTTCTTTTTGATGATTTTACAGGCTTTTGGAATGTTATCTGCCGTGTTGCCATCATTTCCAAAAATATCATCATCTTCTTGAACTCGTAAAATATCTCTTATACCACTGTCATATTTGCTTGCAATAAGTACAAGTTTTTTAACTCCTTTTTGTGGGAGTTGACTTGAAAGTAATATCCAGTCGCTTTTGTCAAGGAAACTTCCTGCTTGACTTAAAAAGAATACTACATCACATACTTCCATAAACTCTTTTGTACGGATTGTACGAGAGGCGATAGGGTCATTTAATCCCGGAGTATCAACAATAGAAATTCCCTTAAATTCTTCTTTGTTTAGATAGAGGGTTACTGCCTTTACAATAGGAGTAAACTTTCCGTCCTCGCCCACATAGTTATTTAGATTTGAAATCAAGTCATCATAGGTGTCAAATGTTCTTCTTTCAATTTCCATTTCGAGATATGGCTTTGGTTCAAGACCATTTCTTTTAACCATATTAACAATTTCTCTAGCAGAGCTATAAATTTCATCATCTAATTCTACTCTTGCATTATCCTCTAAAACTTCCCACTCCTCTATGGAATAATATTCTATTTGGATAATGTTTTCCTCTGAATATTCCATTTTAGTTAGGGTTGCAGTCTTAGGAGTTGATGCTTTTGGTAAGATTTCCTGTCCATTAAATAAAAGAGTATTTAAAAATGATGACTTACCTGCTTTTACCTGCCCCACAACACCAATATTTAATTTTCTATTTTCACGGTAAAAGTCATCTGTCTTAATCTTAAAATTAGTAATTAATCTTTGTAGACCTGAGATGTCCTCTTTTTTAGCAAGAGGTGTAATATCTGTTACAATGTTTTCAACATCGGTTAAGAAATATTGAAACTCATCATTATTCTTAGTAAATATATTCATTGTTAGTTCTCCTGTATGTGTTAGTTAAATAAATTCTTATTAAATAAATTATCTATATTAAAAAGTAAAAAGTTGACGTATGCTCCAAAGTACATCTTCTACCGAATTTTTTAAACTATAATCATCGTCATCATAATCATCATCGTCGTCATAATCATCATCGTCGTCATAATCATCGTCGTCATCATAATCATCGTCGTCATCATCATAATATTCTTTTTTAGAATTTTGATTATTTTCTTCTGTATATTTGTTTGTGTCTTTTATAGATAGGCTAATATCTTCTTTTGAAATTTTTATTGAATCTTCATTTTTGATTTTTTCTTCACGTTGTTTATTTGATGTAAATTTGTTTTTAATAATATTCTCATCAATATAATGATAGTAGTTTACAACTATTTCTAAGAATTCTTCTGTATCTTCTTTTCTTATAATAGATAAATGTTGATAAAGTGTAACTTTAGCAATTAATGATAGAATATATAATCTTTTTTTATTAATTTCAAATATTGCTACTAAGTCTACAATATACTTATATATTTTATTATCTGTTGATTTTTCTAAGCTTGCTAAAATAAGAGCATCTACAATAAAACATTCTCTATAATCTTTAGGTATAGATTCAACTATTTCTTTATATGTTTCAGAATTTATTTTATAACAATCTTTATATAATTCCTTTATACTATAACTTATATCCATGCCAAACCATAAATATTGAATAAATACTAATCTGTTAAGAGAGAAAATGTGGTCTTCATCTAGTCTAACAATATTTAAAAGTATCTTAAGATAAGCCTTACATAATATTGTACTATTAATCTTACTTATAGGATGTTCCTCAAATGAAATATTTTTTATTAACTTCTCTATTTTGTAGTAGTCAACAGTCATTTCTTGGCTATTTATATTTAATTCCTCAAAGTCAGACTTGATTTTTATAATTGTATCATTGATATTTATTGAATTATTCTCTAAATTACTTATATTTTTTTGGTTATTTAACTCCTTATTCATATATTCTCCTATATAATATATATTTATAATTAATACTTATAATCTCTTTACTTTGTTATTAATTAAACATGCTTTGTAGCATATCTACGATACTGCTATCAGTCTTAATTCCTTTTTGCTTTTTATACTCCTCAAGTACTTGGAGTGGGTTTTTGACTTTATCTTGTATCAGGTCTATCTCTGACGGTTCAGGCATTGCAATGCCTACTACATCTGCTATAAATTTAATTTCAGTAAAGAACTCATCTTGTAATTCTTTTAGCTTTTTGCTAATGTCTTTTAGCTTATTTACATGCTTTTGTGCCTCTTTTACTAAAAGCTGCAATGGATCTAAGATTTCGGAATCAATGTCTTCTACTGAAAGTTTAGTAATAGAAGTGTTTAGTCTGGTAAGTTTTCTACTTTCTTCATCAATTTGTTCGCCGTAAAAATCTCTACACCTTACAAAAAGTTCCTTAAAGTTTCTTGCAAAGTTTGACTCATATACTTGACTATTCCATTCATTTATTTGTTTCATGATATTTTCACGGCTTGCTCTTATAAATGCCTTTGCATTTACATTATCTTCCATTTGATTTAGCTTACTTGTAAATGCAAACACATCAATATAGTTAATGCCTTTTATATCAAGAGTTGATTTGATTTTGGCGATAATGTCTTGTAAATCTGTTATATTTTTCTTGTCAGCTTTATTTACAATTATAAGTTTTGGAATGTCCTCTCTTAAAGTCTTTATAAATTTTATGTCTTCTTCTGTTATAGTTCCTGCGTCGGCTTGAACAAACCATAAAATATAGTTACTTGAATTAAGCTGACCTCTTGCAATCTGTTCATCAGTTTTAACAGAATATTTTTCAGAATCAGGCTTTGAATACCCCGGGGTATCTAAAAAGGCAATATTTTCATATTTATGAAATGGTGTTGAAAAGAATACATTTTCCAAAACATGACCAAGTGTTACAGCCTCTGTTACTTTTTCATCGTCATCATTTTCAACTTCTCCAAAGCCATGTGCTATTTTCTTAATATCTCTTGGTTGCATAATTACCTTGGTATCAAATACATTTATACCCATAACTTCATGGTTAGTGCCATGTACTATATAAGTAGGAACAGAAGTTGAGGGGTCAATACTTTCAGGAAGTATGTTTTTTCCTCCCATAAGTGAATTTAAAAAACTAGATTTACCACTTGAAAAACCCCCTCCAAGTGCTATGATATTTTTTCCAATCAATTTATCATACAAAATAAAATCTCTAAATCTTTCATACTCCGATTTAAAATCAGTATAGAGTTTATAAAAATCTTCAGGGGCATTTTTACCAAGTGTATCAGGGATTTTTTTATCTATAACTTTTTCAATTCTTGAAAGGTCTACTTTTAGTTGAGTTTCAACCTTATTTTGATTTAAAATATTTTGTAGGAGATTAAAATTCTCCATTAACTTTTCATATACATCTTCATCATAAGCCATTTCTAATTTCTCCTATCTTTTTCAAATCTTTTTGTATATCAGACATAAGTTTTTCTTTTTCAGCTTTTTCAATATTTATTTTCTCTCTTAAGTCTGCTATTGCTTTTTTGTGTACTTCTTCTTGAGCCTTAGTTTCTTCTTCAATGGATTGGTTAATTAAGCTTACTTGCTTATTAATAGCAACCTCAACTCTATCCCCTACTTCTCTAGTTATTTGTGGAAATATTTCTGTTCTAAGTTTTGTACGAATTTTTTCTTTAGCATCTTCACGCCTATTTGTTGTACTGCCTCCTGATACTCCACCAAATAAAAATGATAGTATACCGTCTATAATTGGTATAACAAAGCTGGCTATTTGTCCTACAACAGGTATGTTTTTTAATAAACCTGTTATAAGTGTAGTTATTGAAAAGTTTGGCATTTGTAAACTTTCAGAGTTTGAATTTTCTGAATTTGAATTTTCAATATCAAAACTAAATGAAGTCCTTATATCTGCGATATTTTCACTTTCTATACAGTTATTAACTCGTTTTAGATATTTTTGTATCTTAGGTATAAAATTTTTCTTTATACTGATAGTGATAGTACGTCTTACTAGGCTGTTTAAGTGTTCTCTAATATCTTGTTTATTCATAGCCATAGCTACAAATGTTGATTCTTCTGACTCCAAAGCTATAAGCACATCTGATTTAATCTGTTCTACACAATCTGATATTTCTACAATGAAATTATCTTGTTCTTTATTAAACTTATCCTCTAAGTCTGCAATCTGCTTTTTTAATCTTTCCTCTTGCTCATCAAGTTCAGACTCGGAAAGTTGACTACTCTTTAAAGTTGTATTTAAATAGCCCTCTGTAATTTCTAGTTCTAAAGAAACCTTAGGCAAAAATTTTCTTGAAATTATAATTTGGGATTTTTCCTGTATGCTTATAAGAAAATCCTCTAGCTCTTTTACATTTTTATCTACATTACTAGTTTTACAAAAGTATATTTCCCTATTTGTAATATATTTTTTTAGATTCTCTTTCAGCTTTGAGAAAGTTTCCTCAAATTCATGATTTCTCTTATCATACTTAGTAATAACAACACATATCGGCATATCATGTAAGCAAAGTTCTTTTAAAATATTCGCTATACTATCTCGTATTATCATATCATCAGCCGGAAATGCAATAATATATGCTAAACTTTGTGGCAAATAATCATCTATTACTTTATCATGAAGGTCAAAAGTAGATTCAAACCCCGGCATATCAACTAACATTACATCAGGGATTTCTTTAAGGAAACTATTATTTAACTGTATTCTTGCACATTTAGCCAAGTTTGCATCAGCTACATAATTTTTATATTCCTCTACTAAGATATTTTTTACACTTCCGTCATTTTTTATGATAGAAACATTTTCATCATTACCATAAACAATTTCAGCAGGGATAGCAGTTTCAGGAGTTATATCCTCTTTTAATATTTTCTTTCCCTTACTATCCACTAAGATAGCATTTACTAAGGCACTCTTACCGGAACTAAATTTTCCTATAATAGGCACACATACTTTTGAAGTTTCAATTTTTTGTTTTAGACTATCAATCTCCTCTGTTGAAATATGATAAGTCTTATTAATTTCTTCAAGTTCATTTAAAGCAGATATAATCTTTTCCATAGTTCTCCTTACTTTCTATTTTTATTAGAGTTTACAACTAACCATTATAAGCTAGTATTAGAATAAATCCAAGGTAAAAATTTTGATTTTTTTAAGAAAAACTTCTACACAATCGAATTTATCTTTCTTTTTTATATTTTAACACTTAAGGTGGACAGAATATGTCCTTGTGGAAAAATAATTATTTTTTTAAATAAAAAGTTTTTTACTATGTTATAATGTAAATAAGAGCAAGAAATAAGTTTTATAGGTATAAAATAGATATTTTAAATGTATAAGGAGGAAACAAAATGGAAAATATTATCGAAGTAATTAAAAGTAGAAGAAGTATAAAAAAATTTAAGCCGGACATGATTTCAAAGGAAATCATAGAACAGATTGTTGAGGCAGGAACTTATGCACCAACAGGAAAGAATAGGCAATCCCCTATTATAATTGCCATAACCAATAAAGAAGTTAGAGATAAATTATCTAAATTAAATGCAGAAATTTTAGGAACAACAAAAGATCCATTCTATAATGCACCTGTTGTTTTGGTTGTATTGGCAGATAAAACTAAGGATACTTATATTTATGACGGTAGTTTAGTTATGGGAAATCTTATGCTGGCAGCTCATTCTTTGGGAATTGGAAGTTGTTGGATACATAGAGCAAAAGAAGAGTTTGAACGCCATGAGGGAAAAGAGATTTTGAAATCTTTAGGAATTGAGGGAGAGTATGAGGGGATAGGTCATTGTATTCTTGGGTATATTGACGGAGAATATCCAAAGATATCACCTCGTAAAAAAGATTGGGTGTATTATATAGAGTAAAAAGTAAAGGAGAGAAAAAATGAAACTAGTAGCATATTTTAGTGCAACAGGCACAACAGAGAAATTAGCAGAAAGAGTAGCAAGTGTATTAAAAGCCGATATTTTTGAGATTAAACCAAAAGAACCTTATACTAGAGATGATTTAAATTGGAATAATCAAAACAGCAGAAGTAGTAAAGAAATGAATAATAGGAGTTTTAGACCTGAAATCAAGGAAAAGTTAGCAAACATAGAAGATTATGACACTATCTATATAGGTTTTCCTATTTGGTGGTATATCGCCCCAACTATCATTAATACATTTCTTGAGTCTTACGATTTGACAGGAAAGACTATTATTCCATTTGCAACTTCAGGGGGAAGTGGAATGGGAAATACCAACAAGGAGCTTAAGGATTCTTGCAAAGGAGCGATATTAAAAGAGGGAAAAAGGTTAAGAGTAACTGCAAGCGATGAGGAGATAGAGGAGTTGGGAAAGAACTAATTAGGAGATTAAAATGCTAACAGATAAAGCAAAAAAAAACTTTAAAAAGTTATTTGATACAGAGGCAAAACCTCATCTTGAAGACCCTGATTACTCACATCTGTATGTTTTGGAGATTTTGGAACAAGAGAGGTTTTATCACTTAAAGATAAAGAACTAAATTCTCTTATTGTACTTGTTTGTATAGGTGCAGATATGCAGTTAAAACCTCATATTGCAGGAGCTATAAAGGCAGGCAATACATTAGAAGAAATTACAGCTGCCATTGTGCAAGTACTGCCATATATAGGCTTTCCACCTGCACTTTCAGCATTAGTAAAAGTTTTACAGAGGCAGGCATTGATTATTCAGTAGTTTCACTTGCCTCTCCTCGTATCAATAATGGCGATAATGCTAAGTCTTGCGAAGTTGCATCTAAGATAAATAAAGAGTTTAGTTTACTTGTAAAAAAATATCCTAAAAAATTTGGTTTTGTGGCAGCATTACCATTACCTGATGTAGAGGGGAGTATATCTGAAATTAGATATTCATTTGATAATCTAGGTGCATTAGGTGTAAAAGTACCTACTAATTTAAATGGAGTTTATTTGGGAGATAGTAGACCGGATAAGGTGTTTGAAGAATTAAATAGTAGAAATGCACTTGATATGCTGCTTACTATTACAGATGAGAAACATATCTTATATGGTAGTGATTATCCTTATGTACCGAAAAACTTAATAATAGAAAAAAAAGAAACATTTTGAAAATAATCCGAAATATAAGAATGTACTCAATAATATACAGGAAATAAGATTATCTCTACTTGAAAGAAAAATATAAATATATTAAACTAGAATTGTAGCAAGTACATTCATTTATGAAAGGAGTTTTATATGGTTGGAGAAGTAAGAAATGACTTAGGTCATATATTTTCAAAAGATAGATTTAATGTAGTTAAAAAGGCAGGTGTTAAGGGAGATACTATTCCAAAGCATAATCATGCTGAGGCACATATACTTTTTACAGTAGTAAAGGGAACTGTAAGAGTATTTTTAAATGATACAGAAGAGCATGATTTAAAGGCAGGAGATATTTTATACTTTGACGGTAATAATTATATAAATGCAGAGTTTATAGAGGACGGAGAATTTTTTGTAACTCTTATAAATAAGTAATAATTTAGAGGAATGATTAAATGAAAAACATACTTATTATTTCAGGTCATACAGATTTAAATGATTCAGTTGCAAATAAGGCTATTATCGAAGAAACTTTAAGACTTTTGCCACATGCAAAGGTAGTTTATCTCGATAAGCTTTATCCCGACTTTAAGATAGATGTAAAAGCAGAGCAGGAGAAGTTGGAAAATGCTGACATTATAGTACTTCAATTTCCATTTTTCTGGTATTCAATGCCGTCTATAATGCAAAGGTGGATTGAGGAAACCTTTAAACATGGTTGGTCGCATGGAAGAACAGGAGATAAGTTAAAGGGAAAAAAGGTTATAGTATCACTTACAACAGGTGCACCGGCTAGTATGTATAGGAAAAATGAAGGTGCAGAACATGATATGGGAGAATATCTACTACCTATTGTAGCCACTTGCAAGCTTTGCCAAATGGATTATTTGGGACATGTGCTTACAGGAGGGGTTTCTTATCAGACAAGAACAGATGAAAGTGCAATTAAAGGTATAGTGGAAAAGAGTCAAGAGCATGCAAAAAGACTTGTAGAAGTTATTGGTAAGTTGGAGTAGTTAATTATAATTGGTATTTTGATATTTTGTAGGGGTTACAAATCTAGTGAAATTTGAGTCTGTGAAAAAAAGTCTGTAAATTAATAGAAACAAAGATAGCCTTCTATGGT
>CALALP010000026.1 GCA_937925515.1 uncultured Lachnoanaerobaculum sp.
TAATTTTCATTAGTAACTATGTTTTTCGTACAAATACAGAGAAAACTATATTTGCTAATTTAAAGACTTTCTATTATATATCCTGTCCCCCTACGGGGGACAGGATATATATGGATAGCCATTTTGCAACAGTTCCAAGAGAAGTATCCAATATGCTAAAGGAGTTATAAATGAAATTAAAAGAACTAAAAACTCATAGAGCTTGTATGGAAATATTACAGCTTTATGGAAAGGAATTAATAAACTCGCCTAAGGTACAAAGACAAAAAGAGTTTATACAACATGGCAAGGTTACAGTATATGAACACTGTATAAATGTTGCCTATATGAGCATTTTACTCATGAAACTACTTAAAATAAATTTTGATAAAAAATCAGTTGTACGAGGTGCTTTATTACATGACTACTTTTTATATGATTGGCATATACCAAGTAGTATAAATAAATTACATGGCTTTACACATGCAAGAACAGCTTTAAAAAATGCTACAAGAGATTTTGAACTTAATGATGTAGAAAAAGATATAATTCTAAAACACATGTTCCCTTTAAATCCTGCATTGCCAAGATTTAAGGAAAGTTTACTTGTTTGTATTGCAGATAAAATCTGTGCAGTGTATGAAACATTTTCAATTCCAATTATAAGAACAAGTAAAGTCGGAGGTAGGTCTTATGTTAATTCTTGAAACTTATTTTTTCCGACTTATGGTATACAGTATTCTAGGTTGGATTTATGAAAGTATTGTATGTTCAATACAAGAGAAAAAATGGGTAAATAGAGGCTTTTTAAATGGCCCATACTGTCCTATATATGGTGCAGGAGCAGTCCTTGATATAATTATTCTCGGAAACATTCAAAATCCTATATTATTATTTTTACTTGGAGCAACTCTTACTTGTACACTTGAATATTTGACTTCTTATTTCATGGAAAAAATATTTAATGCTAGGTGGTGGGATTACTCTGATTTTAAATTTAATCTAAATGGACGTATCTGCTTACTTGGTGCAGTTGTTTTTGGTGCATTTTCAGTTTTATTAATAAAGGTATTACACCCTATTATTGACGGATATTTAACATCAATTTTAGAACCTTGGTTTCATACTACTGTTGTTACGCTTTTTGTTATTTTTGTAGCTGATTTGATAATTACAATTCATGGACTTACAGGCTTTCGTGAAAAGCTCAAAATACTGTCAGAGTATTATGAAAAAACTCTTATATCTAATGCTAGTACAGGTATACAAGAAAAATTTAATGCAGGTTACAATGCAATTATAAATACTTTTAGTAATCAGCAAAAAAGAATCATTGAGGCATTTCCTAAGCTTATAGAAAGCCTTGACAGAATAAAAGAAAAAGCAGAGGAGTTTAGAGATAGAGGGCTTACAGGAAGATAAGAAATTTACAATAATTTATTTTTGGGGATATTGCAAAGCTATGTTTTAATGTGGGGGAGTTCCTCGCCGACGGCGAGAAACTCCCCAAAAACAGCCCCAAATTTTACTCATGCCGATTTATTTAGCCTTAATATACTCCTTAGCAGTAAGTAGTTCTGCACATAAAACTGCTCCACCTGCTGCACCTCTTAAAGTATTGTGTGAAAGTCCAACAAATTTGAAATCATAAATTGAGTCCTCTCTAAGTCTACCAATGCAAACTCCCATTCCATTCTCATAGTCCACATCTAACTTTACTTGTGGTCTGTTGTCTTCCTCAAAATATTTTATAAACTGCTTAGGTGCTGACGGAAGATTTAGTTCTTGAGGAAGTCCCTTAAACTCAGCTAACTTCTTTATTAATTCCTCTTTTGAAACTTTCTTTTTAAATTTAATAAAAACTGCTGCTGTATGTCCATTTAAAACAGGTACTCTAATACATTGACAGCTGATTTTAGGTTCTGATGCAGGAACTATCTCATCTCCTACTATCTGACCGAATATTCTAAGTGGCTCTTTCTCGCTCTTTTCTTCCTCTCCTGAAATATAAGGAATGATATTTTCCACCATTTCAGGCCAATCCTTAAAGGTCTTTCCTGCTCCTGAAATAGCTTGATAAGTTGTAGCAATGACCTCAAACGGCTCATATTCTTTCCAAGCAAAAAGTACAGGTGCATAGCTTTGTATAGAACAATTAGGCTTAACTGCTATAAAGCCTCTCTTAGTACCAAGTCTTTTCTTTTGTGATTCAATAATCTGTGCATGCTCAGGGTTTAATTCAGGAATTATCATCGGTACGTCCTTTGTCCAACGATGAGCACTGTTATTTGATACTACCGGAGTTTCTGTCTTAGCATAAGCCTCTTCAATGGCTAAAATCTCTTCCTTACTCATATCAACTGCTGAAAATACAAAGTCTACAAGCTTTGCAACTTCCTCAACGTCATTTACATTCATCACAACTAATTTCTTTATACTCTCAGGCATTGGAGTAGTCATTTTCCACCTACCACCCACTGCCTCCTCATAGGTTTTTCCTGCACTTTTAGGACTTGCTGCAACTACTACTACTTCATACCAAGGGTGATTTTCAAGAAGTGATAAAAACCTCTGACCAACCATTCCTGTTGCTCCCAAAACACCTACTCTTAATTTTTTCTCCATATCTTCTCCTTATCTTAATCAAACTTTAAAAACTAAATCTTATAATAATACACTTACAACATAAAAGCAAGTACTTTTTCGTGTACAACGTACATTTGTTTTTATGGAGTGTACACGAAGTAGTTAATCACTATTTTTTCACTTGACAATTATATACAATTTTGGTTAAGCTATAATCAGATTTTGCACAATACAAATGTATTAAAGGAGATATAATGAAAAAACTTATTGCAATCACTACACTTTCACTAACTTTGTCTTTTGGAACAGGTTCTCTTACCTATGCTGCAAAAGCAGGCTGGACTAAGACAAAAGACGGAGTTTTTTATTTAAATGAGGACAAAAGCAAGGTCAAATCTACTTGGAAAAAAATAAGTGGAGATTGGTATTACTTTAATTCAGACGGTAGTATAGCACGAAATACTTGGATAGGTAATTACTATCTTAATGCAGACGGAATAATGCTTTCAAATACTGTAAATCCTGAGGGATATAGACTACTTTCAGACGGAAAATGGGACGGCTTACCAAAAAGAGTTAAAGCAAAGTATTTAAGCAATCTTTTGGATTTAAACCTTATGAGCCACAGTTCCTATACTAAAAACTTGAATAATAGACCTGTTTATGAAGATGATGATATTTGTTGTGTAGTATCTTACTATGGTCAACCTGTAAGTTTTAATAAAAATCAGATTGTAGATAAGGGAAGTTTTTATGAAATTACAAATGTAGAATTAAGTACAGATAAGCAATTTGATTCTGAAGATATAAAAACAGGAGATTTTAATACTGTAAGCAAAAACACTCATGGTAAGTGGGTTAGAAGTAATTCAAAATCTGAGTATGATTCAACAACTTACTATAAAGGTAGTTTCTATATAAATAAAGATGCAGTTGTACTTTTTAGAGATGCAGCAGGTGCTACTCAGACCTCTAATTTTGAAAGTTTTATAAAGTCTAAAAACTTAAATTCATATAAATTTAGTCTTTTAGAGGTTGATGAGTTTGGATATGGAGTAAAGTTTAGATTTAACTAAGAGATACTATTAAGGGGGATTTCCTCGCCGTCGGCGAGGAAATCCCCACTTTTAAGTATCCATACTATATACTAGTTAAAAAACTTTCTATTAAGGGTGTTGCAAAAATAATCTTACGAATATTACTATTCTTGTTGCTCTCTGTTGTAAAACAAGTAGTTTATTTATTATCGTTATATGGGATTTGTCCCCCATAGGGGGACAAATCCCAATATATAGATATTTTACAACAGCTACATAACTAGTATACAACTTAGCTATTAATTTAATCCTATTATTTCTTCTACAAGCTTTTTGATGCTATCCTTACTCATATCTTTTGAGCTAATCAAAGAATAAAAATGTCCGTCCTTAATCCAAATAGCTGAAGTAAATTTGTCTGCATTTCCTCTAACAGTGTATTCTACATTATTAAAGGTGGTTTTCTCTTGTTCTGCATACTCATTATAGTCGCCACTTGAATCAGATTCATCAGAACCTTTTCTTATAGACAAAACATCTTCATTTTCAGTTTTACTATCTCCACTAAAGTAAACTGCCTCTATTGCCTCTTTACTTATAACTCTATAAACTACAGTCTTATAACCCTCAATACTACTTGGTACTTTAAAATCATATCCTACTTCTTTGACTGCCTCATCAAGATTTGTAAACTCTTTCCAAGGATCAGGAATCTGAACACCTGAAGACTCAGCAACATTCTTAGATGAATCTGAGCTCTTACTTTCTGCTGCTGTAGTTGCAGATTCAGAAGTTGACTCAACTTTATTTTCTTTCTTAGTTCCACAAGCTACTACTCCTACAACTGCAAGTGCTATCAAAAAAGTAACACTTAATTTTTTTCTCATATTTACCTCTCTTTCAATCTCTTTTGAGAACTGAAGTATAACATATAAAAAAACTTTTGTCTATTTACATTTTTTTATCAATTTTATATCATCTTCATCTTATGAGCCACTTGTTCAGTTATAAAAAGCTTTGCTCCGTCAACCTCTATAATAATTGACTTATCAAAGTCATCAATTCTTACAACTTTAATACTTTTATTTAAAGTTATTCCCTTGTCCTCAAGATAACGTAAAAATTCCTTGTCATCAGGTATCTTATGCAATCTCTTCACTTCCCCCTCTTTCATATCTGAAAGTCTTACAAGTGTATCTACATTAGGATGATTTTCAAATATTTCACTTCCATGAGGGCAATGCTTGGGATGATTTAAAAAATCGTTTAACCTATCTTTTAATCTTACTGAAGTTGCATGCTCAAGTTTATCTGCATCAGCATGCACATCTTGCCAAGAATAACCTAAATACTCAACTAAAAATATTTCCCAAAGTCTATGTTTTGTTAAAAGTTTTCTTGCGTCTTCTATCCCCTTTTCAGTAAGATATATTGCTTTTTTATCTGCATAAACATCATCTGCATCAATAAGTCTTTTTACCATTTCAGTAACTGACGGTGCACTTACTTTTAAGTGATCTGCAAGTTTTTTATTGGTAGCACTACCATATAATTCTGTAAGTTTATATATCGCCTTGATATATTCATCTCTGCTTGTATCATTTTTTGTCATACAACCACCTGTTATCCTACATCAGTCCATAATCTGTACTAATTTTCTCCTTAAGCTGCCAACCTGCCTCTGTTAAATCGTAAATATTATCTTTACTGTTTTCGTAAATGTAGCCCTCATTTATGAGTTCTTTTACATAGTGATTAAATCTATATCCACTCCATTTAACATGGTCTTTCATGGTGCTAATTCCAAGTTCTTTGTATCTATCCTCAGAATTTCTATGATTTCCAATGTGAAGTACAAGCATTTCCTTATTAAATCTTCTATTCTTTCGTCTTCTACTTATCAAATCAGTTACTATTCCTTTAGGATAGAACAAAACTGTACATAGGAAAGTTAGTCCTGAAACAGTAGCACACATTCCGGAAATAGAAACATTTAATGCCACTGCAAGATGAAATCCTATGTAACTATTGATTATAGCATAAATCATTGATACAAGTATAGTCATTTTTAAATCTTTAGTTATTAGATACGCACTTGCTGCAGGTGCTATAAAAAATGAAATCGTCAAAATAGCACCTACTGACTCAAATGAGGCTACAGCAGTAAGTGAAACCATTCCCATAAAAGTATAATATAAAATGCCTGTAGAGATTCCAATAGCTCCTGCAAATACATTATCAAATGTAGATATTTTAAGTTTTCTAAAATTAACCAAGATAAATAGCATATTAGCAACAAATACTACAATCATTATAAACATAGACCTTGGAATATCTATAAAACCAAGTTTAAAACGTGTAAATGGAACTAATATAATTTCTCCCATAAGTACAATATCTGTATCAATATGGACATTTCTTGCATATCTTGTAATTAAGATTACTGCAAGTGAAAAGAATAGTGGAAATATAATTCCCACTGAGGCATCTTCTGTTATAAGTTTTGTTTTCGCTAGTATTTCAATACATGCACAAGTCAAAACTCCAAAAACTGCTGCCCCTATAATAAGATAAATGCTTGTAATATCCTTGGTAATGAAATATGCCACAACAATACCTAATAAAACAGAATGAGAAATAGCATCTGAAATCATTGCCAAGTTCCTAAGTACCAAAAATACACCTATTACACTACAAGCAATCGCAGTCATTATAAGTACATATAAGGATTCTATCATTTTCTATTCCTCAACTTTCTTCTTCTGATACTAGTAGCAATAACTCCCCTTGTTCCAAAAACTACTGAAAATAAAGCTATAAATGACATTATAAGAATAATGGACGGACCTGTTGACATTCCCTTTATAAGGGTACTTATCACTGTTCCTATAAATGCTGATACAGCTCCACTTGCCCCTGCTATAACTAAAACTTTCTTATAATCTCTACTCCACTGCATACCTATAACCCCCGGAGTTATAAGCATACTGCTAATAAGTATTGCACCGACTGCCTTAAGCCCTGCTGCAATTAAAATCATAGTAATAACCATAATAAGAACTGAAACATAACTCCTTTTTATTCCTATTGTTTCAGCATAAGCAGGATCAAATACATGAATCTTTATTTCTTTAAAAAACAATATAAAAAATAATAATGAAATAATTGATACTGTAAATATAATTATTACATCTTCTCTAAGCATATATGCGGCTTGACCGAATATATAATTTGCAAGTCCTGCCTGAGAGGCATTTGCAAATTTTGCATTTCCCTGTATATAGCTTTTTAACACCATACCAAAGCCAAACATTGATGAAAGTACTACTGCCATAGTGGTATCTGCCTCTAGTTTTGAATTATTCACAACAAATTGAATAAGTAAAAATGCAAATACACCTGCAAGTATTGCTCCGGACATAAGGTATAGTGAATTTTTTTGTGCAATTAAAATAAATGCTAAAACTATACCCGGAAATGATGCATGTCCTACAACATCTCCTATCAAGGACTGTCCCTTTAAAATACTTATTGTTCCTATTATTCCGGTGGACATAGCAAGTAAGACAGTTCCAAGTGCTACTACTATAAACGAATATTGAAGTAATATCCCTAAATTCATATTTTACCCTCTATAATCTGAAATTTTTTACAAGACTTTTATACCTACTTTTTCAATAGTTAAGTAGAATATTTGCCTAAGACTTGCAAATCTCCTAAAGCTCGAATGACTCACCAACTATATAATTGGTGAGCCATTTAAATATTTAATGTAGTTTTAACGCTTATTCTCCATAAGCCTTGCTTATATTTTCCTTTGTAAATGCCTCTTTGACACTTCCTGAGGCAATAAGTTGTTTATTTACAAGAATTACTCTTTCAAAGTAATCCTCTATTGTAGATAAGTCATGATGAACTACAACTATTGTTTTACCGTCTTTTTTAAACTGCCTTATTGTGTCCATTATTATAGCCTCTGTTTTTACGTCAACTCCTTGTAAAGGCTCGTCCATAAAATAAAGTTTTGCTTTCTGTGCAATCGCTCTTGCAAGGAAAACTCTTTGTTTTTGACCACCTGAAAGCTCTGAAATATGTCTATTTGCAAACTCCTCCATTCTAACTGTGGCAAGCGAACTCATGGCTATATCTTTATCTTCTTTAGAATACTTTTTAAATGCCCCAACTTGGGTATAACGCCCCATAAGCACTACATCAAATACTGTTGTAGGAAAATTCCAGTTGACACTTCCTGATTGAGGGATATATGCAATTTCCTTATATATCTTTTTATAAGGCTGACCAAATATGCTTATTTCTCCTGAAATAGGTTTTATAATGCCTAAAACACCTTTTATAAATGTAGATTTGCCTGCACCATTTGGTCCTATGACAGCAGTTATAGAATTATCCATAATATCTACATCTAAATCCCATATAACAGGCTTACTTGCATAAGCCATAGTCATATCCTCTACATGAACAGCAACTTTTTCCTTCATATATTATCTCCTAAATTACTCTCACAAATTATTCTGAAAGGTTCTTAACTATTAAGTCTATATTGTGCTTATACATATCAATATATGTATCTCCTGCACTTCCCTTTGGTGCAAGTGAATCTGAGAATAACTCATTTCCCTCACCACTTACTATCTTTACATCAAATCCCTTTGCAAGACAGCCCTCTCTAAGCTTTTCCATACGAGCAGGGTCTGTTGTTGATTCTGCAAACACTGCCTTAATCTTATGTTCTACTATAAAATCAATAGTTTCTTGTATATCAGCATTTGCAACTTCACTCTCAGTACTTACTCCTTGAGGAGCTTTAACTGTTATATTATATCTTCTTGAAAAATAATTGAAAGCATCATGTGGCGTAATAAGATATCTTCCACTCTCAGGTATCTTAGCTAAGTTTTCCTTGTTGTACTCATCAAGCTTAGTAAGTTCATCTAAGTACTTGGTAACATTTTCCTTATACTTATCAGCATTTTCAGGGTTTAATTTTGATAATGCTACTTCTGCATTTTCACTTGCCATTTTATAAAGGTCAATGTCAAACCAAAAGTGAGGGTCTACGATTTCCTTTCCGTCCTCGTCCATAACCCCTATTTTATCCTTAGGGAAGTTCTCACTAACTGAAGTTCCAAGTCTTTCAAGTACATCTACCATTTTTCCCTCAAAATGTAGACCATGATATAAAACTAAATCTGCTCCTTCAAGCTTTTTAAAATCTTCAGGCTTTGCAATGTATAAATGTGGATCTTCTCCTGCAGGTATAATCATTTCAACATCTACTGTATCTCCTGCTATCTGATCTACCATATCAGCTAAAAATGAAGTTGTTACAACAACTTTTTTCTTATCTCCTGTGTTTTCAGCCTTAACACTTTCTTTTGTAGTTTCTTCTTTAGATTCTACTTTGGACTCCATTTTAGATTCCATAGTAGTTTCCACTTTAGACTCTACACTGCTCTCAGTCTTTCCTGTTGCTCCTGAGCAAGCTACTAAACATAAAGCTGATAAAACACTCACTCCTACTTTAAAAAATTTACTAAATTTCATTTATAACACACCTCCGTAAATACAATAATTAGGTTAACCTAATTTCGGTATTAGTATACACTTATCTTTATTATAATGCAAGCAATATTTTAATTTTTTTATATAAATTTTATATTATAGGTCTAGCTAATTTTTTACATTACTAAAATGACTAAAATATGTTACTTGTATTCAAAAACAAAAATAAATGTAGAATATGGTGCTGTTAAAAAATAGATTTTAAGTGTATTTCTAACTTAATAACTAGGGATTTTACAATAACCCTATTCTATGTTATACTACTTAAAACTATAAAACTTGGAGGGAATATGATTAAAATTATTTATGAACCTGAAAATGCACGCACTGCTGCTTATTATGATGATAAAGAAGTTGGAGAATGTACTTATAGAGAAGAAAATAATACTTGGTTTGCAGAACATACTTTTGTAAATTCTGATTATTCAGGCAAGGGAATAGCAAAACAGCTTGTAGAAAAATTAGTAGAACAAGCAAGAATTAATAATAAAAAGATAGTTCCTATATGTAGTTATGTAGTCAGGGAATTTGAGAAAACTCCGGAATATGCAGATGTAAGATTTTAGCAAAATACTAAAAGGGGGATTTCCTCGCCGTCGGCGAGGAAATCCCTCAACTCATAGAATCCTATTTATTTCTCAGGTTTTTCAACCTCTACTACTGAACTTTTTTTCATAGGTATTCTACAATTTTTGTTACTTCCAAACTCTACTATTACCGTATCGTCAGTTATATCAATAATAACTCCATAAAAACCTGCTGTTGTAAGCACTGAATCTCCAACTGCAAGACTTGCCATAAGTGCTGCCATTTTTTCTTTTTCTTTTTTCTGAGGTCTATACATCATAAAGTATATAAGTCCGGCAAAAAATAAGATATAAATAACTAATGAACCTACTGTACCTCCTGCTGCACCTAATAAAACCATTTTTCTTCCTCCTAATATTAAAAGTTAGATTAATTTAAAGATAGCAAATCAAATTTTTTTACTCATACCTTCAAGCTTTTTAGCCTTATATTCACTAAAAAAGCCTCCTCTGATTGCCTCTCTAATCTCAGTCATCATTGTATTATAAAAATATAAATTATGCAAGACACAAAGTCTAAGACCAAGCATTTCTCCTGCCTTAAGTAAATGTCTTATATAGCCTCTCGAGTAAGATTTGCAAGCAGGACATTTACAACCTTTTTCAATAGGTTCTTTTGATAACTCATGTTTTTTATTAAATAAGTTTACTTTTCCAAAATTTGTGTATACATGCCCATGTCTACCATTTCTAGTTGGATATACACAATCAAAAAAGTCAACTCCTCTTTCCACTGACTCAAGTATATTTGCAGGAGTACCGACTCCCATTAGATATGTCGGCTTATCCACCGGCAAGTGTGGGACTGTAACATCAAGAACATGATACATCTGCTCATGACTTTCTCCTACTGCAAGCCCCCCTATCGCATAACCGTCAAGTTCTAGTTTTGAGATTTCCTTTGCATGTTCAATTCTTATATCATCAATTATTCCACCTTGATTAATCCCAAATAAAAGCTGATTTTTATTGATTGTATCAGGTAAAGAATTAAGTCTTTTCATCTCTGCCTTACATCTAATAAGCCACCTTGTAGTTCTATCAACTGACTTTCTTATATACTCTCTGTCTGCAAGAGCAGGAGGACATTCATCAAATGCCATAGCGATAGTTGAGGCAAGATTAGATTGTATTTGCATGCTTTCCTCAGGCCCCATAAATATCTTATGTCCGTCAATATGAGAGTTAAATGTAACTCCCTCTTCTTTTATCTTTCTAAGCCCTGCAAGTGAAAAGACTTGAAAACCTCCTGAATCTGTAAGGATAGGTCTATCCCAGTGCATAAACTCTTGTAAACCTCCAAACTCTTTTATGAGCTTATCTCCTGTTCTAACATGTAAATGATATGTATTTGAAAGTTGTACTTGAGTGTTTATTTCTTTTAAGTCATCAGTAGAAACAGCTCCCTTAATTGCAGCAACTGTTCCTACATTCATAAATACAGGGGTTTGAATCTTACCATGTACTGTTACAATATCTGCTGACTTTGCATTTTTATCTTTTGCAACTAATTTATATTCCATAAACATTTCCTAACAATTTATTCTACTCTTTTCTTTTTAAGATTACTTAGTGTATACCACATAGCACCTGCAAGACATATTGAAGAATATGTACCTACAACTATACCTACCATAATAGGAAGTGCAAACTCCTTAATAGATGAAACTCCCATAACATAAAGAACTGTAATCATGATAAATGTAGTAAGAGAGGTATTTATACTTCTAGTAAGAGTTTGTGAAATACTTATATTAATAAGGTCTTCTCTACTTGTCCTTGATGAAAGAGCTTTTGAGTTTTCTCTTATTCTATCAAAAATTACTATGGTTGCATTTATAGAATATCCTATAAGTGTGAGAACACATGCTATAAATGTTGAGCCTACACTCCACCTAAATACTGCATAGCAAGCAACTAACACAAGTACGTCATGCACTAGGGCTAAAACTGAGCTTGCCGCAAAGTTAAAGTCGCTAAATCTAATCCATATATAGATAAGCATTAACACACCTGCAATAGCAGTTGCCCAAAGTGCATCATTTCTCATTTCATCACTTACAGCAGCTGAAATACTTTCTGCTGTAATCTTTTCAGCATCTACATTAAAGGTTTCAGCAAGTGCTTTATTAAGAGCCTCTCTTTCCTCAACTGTAAGGGCTCTTGTTTTTATAATTACTTCATTTGAATCCTTAACTTTTTGAGTTTGAGTTCCTGCCTCTTTGGTAACGCCCTCAACTACCGGAACAACCTTACTTGAAATATCTTCAAGCGACATATCTTCATTAAAGGTTACATTTGTAGAAGTCCCCCCCTTAAAGTCAATTCCATAGTTCATTATACTTCCTATTTTAGAGCGATTAACTCCCATAAATACAAAGCCTGAAATAATCATTGCAACAGATACAATAAAGCATATACTTCTATATTTTAAGAAATCTATAGTCTTTCTTTCTCCTACTGTTCCATATAGTTTTTCATTTTCAATGCCTAGATTAACAAAGGCATTAAGTATAAATCTTGTTACAAATAATGCTGTAAACATTGATAGTAAAATACCTATTGCCAGTGTAGTAGCAAAGCCCTTTACTGTACCTGAACCCTTTAAATAAAGGACTGCCGCTGCAATAAGAGTTGTAACATTTCCGTCTATAATAGCAGACAATGCTTTGTGGAAACCATTGCTGATAGATGATTTTACACTCTTTCCTGCACCTATCTCCTCTTTTATTCTAGTGAAGATGATGACATTTGCATCAACTGCCATACCAACTGCCAATATAACACCTGCAATTCCAGGTAATGTCAGAGTTATTTCAAATGCTGCTACTAAGCACACTGTTAAATCTATATATAATATAAGTGCTAGTACAGATGCAAAACCAGGTAGAAGATAAATAACTACCATAAATAATGCAAGTATTCCAAAACCTATTGCTCCTGCCTTTAAGCTTGTAGAAATAGCCTCTTGACCAAGTTTTGCACCTACAACATTACTACGCAACTCCTCAAGTTCCAAACTTAAAGAACCTATACGAATAGTAGATGCTAGATGTTCTGCCTCATCAATGGTCTTCATTCCGTCAATCTGACATTCTCCCCCTGTAATAGCCTCTCTAACTACCGGACTTGACACTACTTTTTGGTCATACACAATAGCTATCTGTTTACCAACATTTTGAGTGGTAGCCTCTGCAAACTTAGCCTTTCCCTCAGGTGCAAATGTAAGTGATACAGCATACTCTTTTTGTCCGTTTTTTTCATACATTACAGCCTTAGCACTGTCTACTAAATCTCCTGTAAGTAAAATATTATTATTGATATCCATAAACACAAGTGAACCTGGTTTTCCAAGTTCTTCAAGTATTGCATTTGCATCTGATACTCCCGGAATATCAATGTTTATACGGTTATTTCCCTCACGATACACCTCAGCCTCAGTAGAATATCCCTCTACTCTTTGCTGTAACTTATAGACTGTATCAGCCATATCTTCATCGCTTGGATTATCAATCTTTGTTTGATATGTAATGCTGACACCACCTGCAAGATCAAGTCCAAGCTTAATTTGTTTTAAGCTTACATACGCAAGATATGTAAAACCTGCCAAGGCTACAAGTATAATAAACAGACTTAATAGACCTTTTCCTTTTTTGTTGTTCATTTTATTTCTCCTTTTTATATTTTATTGGAAATGTTGCAAATTAGACAGTAGTATCGCAAATTAACCTTATGTAGAATATCATTCTAATTTTATAACGATACTTAATCTTACAACCTCTCCAATATATTTCCATAGTTAATAATAACCATATCTAAGTAAATCTGCAATCATTTTCTTTATTCATCTGCAAGAGCGGCCTTTATCATTATTGCACACTCAATTCTCTTTTTCTGAAGTTCGCAACCTATTTCATATACATCTGTAATATTTCCATGGAAACTTTGAGAATTGGCTGCACAACCCCCTGAACAATAAAATCTTGCATAGCAAGTCTTGCACTTAGGTTTTGCATAAACATTACAAAGCTTAAATTCATCTCTTATGTCTTTGCGAACTACGCCTATATCAACATTTCCCATTAAAAATTCTTCTCTACCCACAAATTGATGACAAGGGTAGAAATCTCCCCAAGGAGTAACTGCCAAATATTCAGTTCCTGAACCACAACCTGATAAACGCTTTGCTACACATGGACCTTGTTTTAAGTCAATGTTAAAATGGAAAAAGTTAAAACCTCTACCCTCTTTTTTCCTCTTAATATACTCAACAGCAAGCTTATCATATTCTTCCTTAACCTTATCTACATCTTCCCACTTTATAGAATATGTTTCTTCTTCTGCACCTACTACCGGTTCCATACTTGTTTGCTTAAAACCTAAATCTGCAAAATGCAATACATCTTTTGAAAACTCAAGATTATTTCTTGTAAATGTTCCTCTTATATAATAATCTCTCATATCTCTTAACTTTGCAAACTTTTGAAACTTTGGAACTATAATGTCATAACTTCCTCTGCCTCCTCGCATAGGTCGCATTGCATCATTAATTTCTCTTCTACCGTCAAGACTTAGAACTACATTACTCATTTCACGATTACAAAATTCCATAATCTCATCATTTAATAAAATTCCATTTGTAGTAATTGTAAATCTAAACTTTTTATCATATTCTTCTTCCTTGGAACGACCATATTCTACAAGTTGCTTAACTACTTGCCAATTCATAAGAGGCTCGCCACCAAAAAAGTCAACTTCCAAATTTCTTCTCTTACCTGAATTAGCTATAAGAAAATCAAGTGCTTTTCTTCCTACTTCAAAACTCATAAGTGCTTTACACCCATGATATTCTCCCTCTTCTGCAAAACAATATTTACAAGCCAAGTTACAATCATGAGCAACATGTAAACAAAGAGCTTTTACTACTGTTTGTCTTGCCTTAAAATCTCTTATATACTCTACATAAGTATCTTTTGTGAAGAGTTCCTCTATATCTATAAGTTCCTGTATATCTGATAAAATATCTTCTATATCCTTAGCAGGATATTTTTTTTCTAAAAGTTTTTCCCCTATTGTTTGTTTCTCATATTCTGTAAGTTTTCTAGGTGCATCAAGTTCGCCTATTAATGACTCTGCAACAGCTATTGCATCATACATCATGTCATCTACTACATGAACTGAACCTGAATTTACATCTAAAACTATATAATATCCATTGTTTATATATTGATGTATCATAATTATCCTCTCTTTAAAATAACAACTTATATGAAATAGTAAGGCTGTTACAAATCACACATAATAATAGTTAATCCTGTAACTTTCTTACTATATAACCGACTTTATATTTATATCTACTCCAACAAACTGTAAACAAAATATAAATAAACCCCTACAATCAGACCTGACTATAGGGGCGTTCTAGTGAGCTTTGAGCTTATCTGTTAGGGTTCTCGCAGCCTTGATTGCCAACCGTACATGATGTCTTGCAGGCAGACTGACAAGATGTCTGACATTCTCCACAACCACCACGTTTTAAACTCTCTTTAAGAGTCTTATCACTAAGCGTTTTTACATGTTTCATATTAATAATCCCCCTTTCATCTAAAAAGATTCGACTGTATTATATCATGGATATTTTCAACTTACAACTTGTATGAAATTAATCTAATTTTTTAAGATTTTTTAATATTAAATATTTTTATCAACTTTCTTAACTTCTCTCTAATTTTAAAAATGTCAAGCCTATCCCAAAATTCCTTATAAGGGTCTTCTGCCGTTCATAAATACTTATGTTCAAAATTAAGCTCTCCTGTTTTATCATCAACTGTCATAATCAAATATGAGGGTTTTCTATTATCTTGTCTAGGATAGGATATACTTCCCGGATTAAGTATTATCACACCGTCTACATTTTCAAGAAATGGTCTATGAGTATGCCCAAACATGGCAATATCGCAATTTCTTCTCTTTGCCTCTTCCTTTAACATATCCACTCCCATTGAAACGCCATATATATGACCATGTGTTATAAATGCCTTGTACTTACCAATCTTTACTTCCTTAGAGTCATCAAGCTTTAGCATATAATCATTATTTCCACGAACCATAAACATACTACATTTAGCAGGAGTAGCATTTCTAAATCTATTTACACTCTCTTGTGTTTCCAAATCTCCCAGATGTATAAACATATCTATTGGTTCTTCTTTATCTATTACCTCTAATAAATTCTTATCTCTACTATGCGTATCACTTGCTATTAATATCTTCATTTGAATTGCCTTTCTAATTTGCAAAGTTCCTTTTTCATTTTATCAAGTGCTTTTCCTCTATGGCTAATCTTATTTTTTTCCTCATCAGATAACTCAGCACTTGTTTTTTGATACTCAGGTAAAAATAAAATCGGATCATAACCGAAACCATTTTCGCCCTTAGCCTCATAAGAAATAATTCCCTCCATAGTATCACGAACTATAATTTCCTCTCCTGTTGGAAGTATACAAACTATAACAGCTACAAATCTCGCACTTCTATCATTTCCCTCTACTCCATTGAGTCTTGAAATTAGATTTTCATTTTTAATTTTATAAGAGGTATTTTCTCCCATATATCTTGCAGAATAAATTCCCGGCTCTTTATTTAAAAAGTCTATTTCAAGCCCTGAATCATCAGCCATTACTAACCCTTTGCAATATTTCCAAACAGCTCTTGCCTTTATAAGTGCATTTTCTTCAAATGTCTTGCCGTCCTCAACTATTTCCTCATTAAAGCCTATTTCTTTCATAGTAACTAAGTCAAATGTAGGAAGTATCTCTTGAATTTCTTTTAATTTATTTTTGTTTCCTGTTGCAACTACTAACTTAAGCTTTTCCATTTTCGCCTCTATTTCTCTTAGGTGGTTTCTTTCCCATATACTGATAAAAATAAGTTTTCATCATACCATTATATATTTTTCTATTTTTATCAGCCTTTCTTCCTATACAGTTTTGTGCTTTTTCAAATGAAGTAATCAGATACATAGACCAATCTTCAAGTAGATTAAATCTTTCTCCAAGTGTTCTATAAAGGCTATCTAAATTGTCTTTATCTTCAAGTCTTTCTCCATAAGGAGGATTTGTTACTATAAAGCCATATTTTTTAGGGTGTGATAGCATTGATATATCTCTTACTTGGAAATGTATCATGTCCTCAACTCCTGCATTGATAGAATTTTCTCTTGCACACTTTATAGCAAATGAATCTATATCATAACCTTGAATGTCTACATCATTAACTTTTTCTACTAGCTCATTTGCCTCATCAAGGGCGTCATACCAGACTTGTTTTTTAATAATATTTTCCCAAGATTGAGAAGTAAAATCTCTGTTCATTCCGGGGGCAATGTTAGCTGCAAGCATTGCCGCCTCTATTAAAAATGTACCACTTCCACAAAAAGGGTCTAAAAGTATTCTGTCTTTATTCCAAGGTGTAAGCATAAGCAAAGCTGCCGCCAAAGTTTCTGTTATAGGAGCTTTTACAGTATTAGTCCTATAACCTCTTTTATGTAATGATTCTCCGGTAGTATCAAGTCCTACGGTTACAACATTTTTATTAATAGTAACTCTTATCGGATATTTTTCTCCGTCTTCACTGAAAGTATCTTTTTTATAAATGGTTTTTAATTTCTCAACCATTGCTTTTTTCATAATGCTTTGAATGTCTGAGGGCGAAAATAGTTTTGAATTAATACTTGATGCCTTAGTTACCCAAAATTTTCCATTTTCAGGTATAAAATCCTGCCAATCAAGATTTTTAGTCCCTTGAAATAATTCCTCAAAAGTTTCAGCCTTAAACTCTCCTATCTTTATCAAAATTCTTTCAGTAGTTCTAAGCCATATATTAGCCCTTACTATTGCCTCATCATCTCCTAGAAAATATACTTTTCCGTCCTCTACCTTACTTATCTCATATCCAATATCTATTATTTCCTTTTTTAGCACTGACTCAAGTCCAAAATGACAAGGTGCATATAACTCATATATCTTTCTCAAAATACCCCCATAATTAATTATTTAAATTTAAATCTTCTATATTTTTCATATCCTCAACTATGTATATCGGTCTATCTTTTAGCTCTGCAAATAGTATTGAGATATATTCTCCTATTATGCCCACTAAAAAAAACAACACTGCAAACATAAAACATATAAGCACTATAATAGTTGCATATCCATTTGGTGTTCCAACTTTTGCCCAAGATATAATTGTATAAATCGACATAATTAAACCCATTAGGATTGCAAAAAATCCTGCGTAAATTCCTAGTCTAAGTGGAAAATCAGAAAAACACATAATAGTATTCATTGAAAACTTAAACAACTTTTTTATAGAATACTTACTTTTTCCTGCCGCCCTTTCATTTGCCATATATTCCATATTTATTTTTTTAAAGCCTATGTTTTGAACATATCCCCTTAAAAATCTAATCTTTTCTCTATAATTCTTTCTTAGAACCTTAGCGGCACGACCTGATATACACATAAAATCTGAGGCATTTCTAATAAGCTTTGCATCACTTATTACATTTATTATATAATAAAACGCCTCAGAGGTAATATTTTTAATGAAACCTGCTGACTTATTACTTATCCTTACCATGTTTACTATATCATAATCTGATTCAAAATAAGTTACTATTTGTGGCAATGTAGCCGGAGGGTGCTGAAGATCGGCGTCCATACATACTATTGCATCTCCTTTTGCATAGTCAATTCCTGCAATCATAGCCGCCTCATGTCCAAAATTTCTTGAAAAATGTATTGCTTTGACTTTTTTATCTGATGTAGCTAGATTATTAATTATTTCATAAGTTTTGTCTATACTTCCGTCATTTACAAATATAATCTCATAATCCCAGCTTAAACTATCTAAAACCTTTTTTGAGGTATTATAAAAGTTTTCTAAGACTTCCTCCTCATTATATGCCGAAACTACAAGCGAAAGTAGTTTAGTATCAGAATTTTCTTTACTCATAAACTTCTATCTCCAAGCTTTTATGACTAGGTATTCTTTTTTCCACCTCCGGAAGTTTCATATAATCCCCATAAACACTTTTTAAAATCTCCTCATACTCGTCAGGAATACTTAAAGAGCTTTCCTCAAATCTAATGTCTATAAGCTTACTTATCCACTCCCTTTTTATTACAATATGTAGATAATCAGGTTGATAATTACTATAAAATAGATTTTTAGTTTCTTTATTGTTTGCCATTCTTGCAAATATACTCTGCAACTTAAATAAACTCCTCATAGATATAAATTTACCGATTGAAGTAAATACAAAGATTATAGGCCTAAACAAAATAGGATACTTTTTAAACTCTATTTTATATCTATGTCCCATTGAAAACAAATATATAAGTTTTTGTATATTTCTTGCAAAGCCCTCAAAGAATCTACTATTAGGAAGATTATCAAGTATAAATACATCGACCCAAATATGATTAAGTTTTTCCTCATAATATTCGGATTCCTCATCAGGCTTATGTCGTCTTGATTTATTATAGATTACTCTAGGAGTAAAATCATAAAATGCTCTACCCTTTTTAAATGCAGTAGGAAGTAGCAATGACATATCAGAGGGGAGTTCCTTTTTAGCTACCTTTTTAAACTTTTCATAGTTTTCTCTAGTCATAGCTATATCAGCATCATCGTCCCATGGAATAAATCCCCCATGCCTTATCGCTCCTAGGAGAGTCCCTGCGTCCAAATAGTACTTTATACCATGCCTTTTACATATTCTGTCAATCTCAATAAGTATCTTCATATTAGCCTTTTGTAACTTTAATAGTCCATAGGTATTCTCCATATCTCCCTCCAACTCTATAAAATTAATTTAATGACTGAATAATTACTTTTGCCATGTAATCAAGCATTTCATCAGTCATTCCCGGATATAAACCTACCCAAAAAGTATCATTCATAATCTTATCTGTATTTTCAAGTTCACCTACAACCCTATAACCTGTTTTACTTTCTCTCATCTCATTAAAACAAGGGTGTTTTATCAGATTACCTGCAAATAACATTCTAGTTTGTATCTTTGCCTCCTCTACCTTTGCTACAAGGTCAGCTCTACTTACTCCCTCTTTACAAGTAATTAAAAATCCAAACCAACAAGGATCTGAATTTTTAGTAGGTTCAGGTAAGATTAGCTTATCCTTAACAGGTTCAAGAGCTTTCTTTAATCTATTAAAATTTTCTCTTCGCCTTTTTGCAAAATCCGGAAACTTCTTAAGTTGTGCAACCCCTATTGCCGCCTGCAAATCAGTAGGCTTTAGATTATATCCAAAATGTGAGTAAACATATTTATGGTCATATCCAAAAGGTAATTCCCCATGTTGCCAAGCAAACCTACAACCACATGTATTATCTTTTCCTGACGGACAATAACAATCTCGTCCCCAATCTCTAACTGATTTTATAATTTTATTAAGCAATGGGTTTGAAGTATAGACTGCTCCTCCCTCTCCCATAGTCATGTGATGTGGCGGGTAGAAACTAGATGTTCCTATATCTCCTATTGTACCTGTATACTTCCATTCTCCGTCTATAAAATACTTACTTCCAAGAGCATCACAATTATCTTCTATAAGCCATAGATTATGCTTTTTACAAAATGCCACTACCTCTCCCAAATCAAAAGGATTGCCTAATGTATGTGCTACCATAACAGCCTTTGTTTTATCGCTTAATGCACTCTCAAGTTTAGTTACATCAATGTTATATTCAGGTATTGTAACATCTACAAATACAGGTATTGCCCCATAAATAATAATCGGAGTTACAGTGGTCGGAAAGCCACAAGCTACTGTTATAACTTCATCTCCTCTTTTTATTCTTCTATCCTCAAGTAAAGGCGAAGTAAGTGCCATAAATGCTAAGAGGTCTGCACTTGATCCTGAATTTACAAGTGAAACAAACTTTACGCCAAATTGCTTTGCAAAACTTCTTTCAAAATCTCTTGAATATCTTCCTGCTGTAAGCCAAAACTCCAAAGCACTATCTACTAAATTTACCATTTCTTCAGAGTCATAAACTCTTGAGGCATAGGTAATCCTATCCCCCTCCTTAAACTCCTTTTTCTGGTTATGAAACTTATCATGAAACTCTTTAACACTTGCAAGGATTTCATCTCTTGCCTCTTCCCTGCTTTTATTTTCAAACATATTTTCTTCTCCCCTTACAAAACTCTTTTAAGCAGTAATTCTACCATGTAAAAAACTCTTTTATCTGATTTTTGGTTACCTCTTCCATATCTTCGCCGGCGTCATAAGCCTTGTACCACTTGGCAGTTTCTTCTACTGCTTTTTTTATATCATATACAGGTTTCCAACTATAGACTTTTTTTAATTTATCACAATTTAACTTTAAAAACCCTGCCTCATGAAAAGTATTATTTGACTGAATCTTATAGTTAAATCCCTCTTTCCAAAACTCCTTAAAATAAGAGACAAGCTTTTCAGTATTAATACAATCCCTATCTTCAGGCCCTACATTAAAATTACCCTCAAAAACTTCTCTATTTTCATACTGCCTTTTTAAAATCATTAAATAAATATATAATGGTTCAAGCACATGTTGATATGGTCTTATGGAATATGGATTTCTAATTATAACATCTTCTTTTTTCATAGCCGCCCTTGCACAATCAGGTACTATTCTATTTGGAGCAAAATCGCCTCCACCTATTACATTACCTGCTCTTGCAGTTGAAACTGCTATTTTTTGTTCAGTAAGAAAACTTCTTTTATAGCTATGAGTTACAAGTTCTGAGCAAGACTTTGAATTGGAGTAAGGATCATAGCCGTCTAAAATATCTTCCTCAACATATCCCTTATCAATTTCTTTATTATCATAGACCTTATCAGTAGTAACATTTAAAAAGCTTTTAACGCTCTTACTAAGTCTTATACACTCTAAAATGTTGACTGTTCCCATTACATTTGTTTCATAAGTATAAACAGGCTTTTTATAAGAATCTATTACAATAGGTTGTGCTGCTAAATGTATAACAAGTTCAGGCTCTGTTTTTTCAAATACTGACTTTAAATGCTCTAAATCTCTTATATCTCCTATAACTGAATTAATCTTTTCATCAATATCTAAGGTATCATATAAGCTTGGAAAGTCTGCTTTTAATGCATAGCCTGTTACATTTGCACCTAACATAACTAAAACTTCAGTAAGCCATGAACCTTTAAAGCCGGTATGACCTGTTACAAGTATTTTCTTTTTATTATAAAACTTTTCTAAATCTTTGAAAGTTTCAGTATATAAATTATTTTTAATATCCATTACCATATTTTCCATGGAGCGTTATCCGACTGCCAAAGTTCCTCCAGTTTTATTTTTTCCCTTTGTGTATCCATACATTGCCAAAAACCATCATGGTAAAATCCCATAAGCTGTCCTGCCTCTGAAAGCTCTTGTAGTGGTTCTTTTTCAAGTACAGTAGTATCATCTTTAAGATAATTAAAAAGTTCAGGATTAAATACCATAAAACCACCATTTATTATAGCACCGTCAGAATCTGCCTTTTCTCTAAAAGATGTAACCTCACCATTTTCAGATACTTTCATAATTCCTTTGGCTTGACCTATATTTACAGTGGTAATCGTTCCTATCTTACCATGTTTATTATGAAATTCCAAAAGCTTATTTAAATCTACATTACATAGACCGTCCCCATAAGTAAGCATAAATGTTTCATCTTTTAAATAATCTCTTATTCTTTTTATCCTGCCACCTGTCATAGTATTTAAGCCTGTATCTACAAGAGTTACTTTCCAAGGTTCTGAATAATTATTATGAACTTCCATTTTATTATTTGCAAGATCAAATGTAATATCTGAGGTGTGTAAAAAGTAATCTGCAAAAAATTCTTTTACAACATATTGCTTGTATCCAAGACAAATGATAAACTCATTAAAACCATAGTTTGAATAATATTTCATAATATGCCAAAGTATTGGCTGCTCGCCTATCTCAATCATTGGCTTAGGTTTAAGATGACTTTCTTCTGTAATTCTTGTTCCAAGTCCTCCTGCTAATATAACAACTTTCATATTTTTATTACCTTTCTTTTAAAATAAAGTAACTAATAATTTTCAGAAAACACATTGAGCTTTCTATCTTTTAATAGTTTAAGTGCCTCTTTTGTTTTTTCAACACTTTTATATTGGAAATACTTCTTTATCTCTTTATCACTTAAATTTTCATAATTAAGTGCCGCCTGCTTTCTTTCCTCAAAAAAGTTTTTTCTATATGGTGCAGTTGCTAATTCAGTTTTGTAAAATACAAATTGACTTACTATAACTAAAATACATACTGCTACTGTTATAATATCATATAAATATATCTTTTTAGATTTTTTCTTTTCTAATTCTTGTTTTATATTTGAAACATATATCTTATCAGAAACCTTGTGAAAACCTGATTTTATCTTTTTATTGCTTTTTTTAAGCTTTTTAGTAGTTAAATCCTCTCTTTTTATTGCAAGTGCAAATGTTAAAAGTATTCCTATGATGCCAACTTGATATTGTAGTGCATACCTTGAACTCATAACATATTCTTCTTTTAAAAATATCCACCTTGACAAAGTTATTAGAAGATGATTAAGACCTCCTGAGATTATAAGTAACATCGGAAATATAGTCTTTAAATAAATTTTCTTTCTTATATTAATCCTTAGAGCATATAGATATATTAAAATCAGTAAACAGCCAAGAACTAAAACTAATGAATTTGGCACATGATTATAAATTGCATAGTCAGAGCCTATAAACATTGAGGAAAATGACTTAATGAACATCTTAGGAAATATAAGTGGATTTTCTGCAAATACTTGAGACATTGATTTCTTGGTTGCTCCTGCATGTTCTTCTATTGAATATTTTCTACTTATCATATACATAATAAGTGGAATTAAAACTGCCATAATATATGGCATATATCCCTTAACTGTATTTGCAAACTTTGAAAATAAGTCCTTATCTTCTTTTTTCTTTTTTCTTGGTAATGTTACCATTAGATTATTTCTATAAAAGTCCATTAAAATCATATAAGCATAAGCTAAAAGCATTGTGAGAGCATAGGTTGCACTATATGGGCCTGCTACAAATAATATTGTGAAAATAGGTATTACAATCAATAATCTTTTATTTAAATTTGTATTCTTTCCCCTATATACCCTATCAAGTACAAGGTAATTTAAAAAAAACATTGCAAATGCAAGAAAATGCACCCAACCACTTCCATTAGTATACATTTCCCATTTATTTAGAGAAAATACTACCATTATAATTACAAGATATATCAGCTTATTTATCTTCCTACCATAGGAATATCTTGCAATGACAAATGCACTTGCAAATAAGCTAACTGCTCCAAGCACCATGTCAAAAGTAGTGCTATATGAAAAAAATGTAACATTTATAATTCTCTCTAAGTAATTAATTGGAAGTCTTGTAAAAATATCTAGTTGCATATAAGGTTTAAAACTATAAACATTTTCAAGATATGAATTAATAAGCCTTATATAATCAGTATACACTACATCAACAGTTGACATATTGATATAAAAGACAACAAAAATAAGTCCAAGATATATTGGTAAATAATAAAATATTTTTCTAAAAATGCTAACCTTTTTCTTTCTTACTCCCATACACTACTCCATATCTAATTTGAACTTATATTCATTATAATACTTAGCTTTCTATCACTTCTTTGTTCCTTGGCATCAGGCAAATAAAAATCATTTGCAAACTTTAAATTCATAATACCAAAAGGCTTAGTCTTATATACCTTTTCAGTAATATTTTCTTCTATATCAATCTGTTCCGGTTGCCCTGAATCAACTGATATATTCATAACCTGCTTTCCATTTATCTCCCCCGGATACATAAACTCAAGTTTTACCTCTCCGGATGCCCCTGCCATTACATTTATCTCAGCCTCTTCCTCAAGCCAACCGTCCCTATAATACCCCTTTACTATCTCACATTTCATATCTCTGTAAATGTCGGTTGCCTCAGTAAAAAGGTCATTTGCAACATCTTCTTTAAGAATAATCATATTTGGCTCTATCTGACCAATTTCTTTTATAGATTCAATATGCTTTACAGGAACTGTCCTACCCATTCTTTCCTTGTCAAAAACTTTAAAAAATGTATTTGCAGTAAACTCTTTCATATCATAGGTATTTCCTACAATATATATTTCCTTTTCAAAAAGATTGTCCTTGTACTTACCATAAGTTTCATCAGCTAAAGAATTATATCTTTTTTGATTTGGAAATAAATATATCTTATCCATATTTTTATAAGTTAAGATTTCAATAGGCAAAATGCAAAACCCCCACATTATAACTACAACTATTGGAATTAAATTTAAAATTCTAAGTTCTTTCTCGGGGGTTATAGCATGTAATTTCATATTTATTGTTTTTGCTATAATCATATACATATTTGCAATAAATAAAAGCATCAGGGCATAAGGTGCATAAATCCACCTCATTTCCACCCTAATTGTAACTGAACCGGAAATTAAACTCCCACCTATCATAAGTATAAAAATAATAGAGGTCATAATTGACTTATAAAATAAATTTTTATGTTTCTTTATAAGGCCAAGTGATATTATATAGTAGCTAAAAATAATTATAGCTATAAATATTCCTATATATACAAATATTTTTGCAAATGTCGGAAAACTACCCCAAGGTATTCCATTTAAATGCTCAGGACCTGCATTTATACCAAACATATAACCAATAGATGACATTAGAAAACTTATAAAGCTTTTAATTGTAAACTTATCTACAACTTCAGTATTTCCCGTACCTGCAGGTAATATAGTTCCTATTGTAAATGCTCTAACTGCCTGTATAAATATAAATACTAAAAGTGTATATAAATAAGGCAGTTTCTCCTTTGATTTTCCCACAATCCTTGCAAATATAAGTACAGGTATAAGTACCATAAATCTTTCATGTGTAAAGCAAATAAGTAAATAATAGAGTAATGCCTTGTAATAAAAACTATTTTTTCCCTCTTCTATATAAGAATAAAGATTTGAAAGTATTGCAATCACAAATACAATACACATTGCCTCCATAAGTCCAAGTAACTGACTTATATTATAATATGCAAACCTTGAGGAAAGAAAAATAAGCCCTAGAAATACTGATACAATATTTGAACCTGATAATTTAACTGCAACATGATAAATATAATAAGCTATTAATGCCGCAATTATAATATTCATTGGAACAATCCAAGTTATATTATTACCTATAATTCCAAGTTGAACCCAAGCCACAAACCAGTATACAGGACGAAATCTTATTGAATGTAGTGGAAAAACATATTCTATAAAACTTTGTTCTCCATAAAAAGACCACATATACAAATCGTCCATATATAAGCCTGAAATCCTAAAGTTTCTATATACAAAAAAGGCATAGCCCAAGAATAAACCTAAAATCATCGCCTTTTTTAAATACTCATATTTTTTCTCAATAGTCAGCAATTTATTTACCCCCTATATATTTATATAGTACATTTTCTCCCTTGTCCTCAACTACTTCAAGACTTCCGTCCTCAAGCATAAATCTCACAATTTCCTCTGCCCTGGAATGACTCTCTAAGAATAAATCATTTGCAAATATATAATCTATATGTGCATAATCCAAATACTCCTTAAATATATCAAGTTTCTTTACAAGATATGGATTTCCTCCACTTCCCTCAAGGTCAGTATAACTTTGTACACTACAAGGAAATATATATGCATCAGGTAAATTATCCATAGAAAGCAGTCTACTGTTAGGTATCAAATAATTATATATTTCTACAATATTCCTATCTTCCACCATTTCAATTCTATCTTTTCTATGATTATAAAAACCGAAACTATTGCTCTTTCCCAAATCAGAAACAATATTTACTCTAGGAGTAAAACCATACGCCCCTGCCCAGTTTGATATTGAAGTAAATATTACTGATGAGAAAAATGCAGGTAAAACCCCTATAAACAATATAATATTGTAAATATTTTTCTTTCTAGTTTTTTTCTCAAATCCAACATTTCCAAATAGTTTTATAAACATTATTACAGTAATAATATATAGGAGCATAAAGTAATTTCCGTCAACTTGATACAAATGTTTAAGTGCATAAAGACTTAAAAAAAGTAATGTAATAAATATTGTATACAAATACATTACTATGTAATTTTTTTCTTTTTGTTTAGCTTTTATAAAAACTATTACAGGTAGTGTAAGAACTAAAATACAAATTATTGCCCCAACTAATGAAGTAGGCATTGCTATCAAAACATGACGCATATCCTCTCCAATAGGTGCTACCAAAAATGAAAACAGCCTAAAAGCAAATCTCATGCTCTCATCATTTTCAACTGAAATTGACGGAATTTGCATTGGGTGAAAAGGATATTTTACATGAAAACCTAATTTCATGAATATTGTAGAAAATATCGAAGTAATAGGAAAACCTGTAATAATATAAGTTCTTAATGTAACTAAAATCGTTGGAATTAAAACAAATATAATTACTCCAAGTCTTTTCTTTATGTTCTCTATATAACATTTTCTTATAAACATTAGATATAAAAAGCTTATAACTAAAACTCCTCCAAGAAAAAATATACTTGTAGGCTTTAACATAATTGAAAATATAAACTCACACACTGCCCATAAAAGATAGTTTTCATAAATTAGTTTATCTTCTTTTTCTTCTCTTTCAAGTGTAAGATGCTCTACTATATCACAAACAAACATTAATTGAATTAAAAGTGTTATAATATCTGTTTTTGCAGACACTCCCATATTCATTATTGCAGGTATTGAAACAGTGATAGCAACTGCAAAGATAGCATAAAAACTATTTGTGATTTTCATTGCAATTCTATATATCATAAGTAAGCAAAACAACATTAACACAGTTGAAAAAGCAAGCACAAAACCATAACTTATATCAAAGTTTAAAGGCATACCTAAAATTTCAAACCCCTTTGGATAAACATAAATGTCATTTACAAAACCTAAATTCTCATAAATTCCATTTCCATTATTAAGTATTGACCTTGTTCTTAAACCATATCTTAAACTGTCATAATCAAGTGCTATATTTAACCTGCCAACCTGCAATAAAAACATTGTAACTATGTATGCAATAGAAAATTTAACTATAAATGAATTTTGATTATCACCACTCTTTACTTCAACACTGTTTGTATAATTAACTCCATAAGATTTATACAGTATACAAAAAAGAGCTGAAATTAAAATCATGCATAAGGTACATATCCTAATAATACCCATACTTCCTATTCTAAATATAGAAAGAACACATATAAATGTAATATAAACTGATGAACCTACTAGAAACTCATGTGCAAAATTTAAAATAAAATCATCTCTATCATATACAAGTTTTGCTCTATATTTTATTAAAAATGCTTTCCCGATAATACTAAGCCCTATAACATAAACTACACTTATTAACATCGGAAAAAGTGCACTATGAAACCACGAAAACAACATTACAATAATAACTATTAAATTGATTTGCATTTGTTTACTTTTAAAAATAAGCATTACCATAAATAATAGTACAAAAACCAAGGCAAGCTCAATAATCATCTGTATGCTCGCCTTGGTATTTAATCTATCTATAAAACCGGGATTTCCCTCAATAGTGAATATAAACCCTGCAACTGTAAATATAATAAAAATAATTGAAATAAGACTTATTATAAACTTTTTACTTTGTATACGCATCATAGGAACTCCTATAAGCTTTTTTTATAATATTTGATAAAAACTTAGGTAGCAGTCTATCAAACATTTCTGATTCTTCTTTACTTCTTCTATCGTCCATTATAGCAGCCTTAGTTTCAGACTCGTCATGAACTCTATATATTATAAGTGGTTTTTCTGATACTATAAACCTGCCCTCTTTTTTGGCTAACTTTACAAGCACCTCCCAATCAAGGGCAAAACTTAAGTTAGATACAAAAAGATTTTCACCACATAATTCCTTACTATAAGCACAAGACGGACATATAATTGGATTGCCAAACCTAAGTGGCATAAGTTTTATAAAGGTTTTATCACTTAATGCTCTTATTCTAAGAGGTGTTCTTAGAAACTTTTTTATTAGCTCAATCATTCCAAATTGAATTAATTTCCCCCCCTTAGCAGTAACGGAAGATGAACAAAACAAACTCATATCAGGATATTTTTCTTTCATTTTAAGAACTGTTTTAGCATAGTCTTTTAAATATATATCATCTTGATGTGCTATTGTTACGAGATTGGTACTTGCTTTTTCATAAGCAAAATTCCAATCTGAGCTTATACCTGCACTTACTTCATTTACAAATACATCAATCTCATATTTAGCTGCAATTTCATCAATGTATACATTCGGTGTAGATGTACATATAATTACATCTGACTTTACACTTTGATTTATAATTGATTTTATACACCCCTCTAAAAATGGGGAATTTTTGTATGCACATATTGCAAAAGTATGTTTCATAATACTCTCATTTCCACTTATTTAATATCTATTCTGTAAAAAAATAATTTTCAAGCTCTAAGCAAAGCACATGATATATAGGAAGATGTCTTTCCTGTATTTTATAAGTTTCATTTTCAGGAACTATAATGCTTACATCAGCAATCCCCTTAAGCTTTCCACCACTCTTGCCGCTAAGGAGTATCACTTTAAGCCCTCTTGCCTTTGCCATGACTGCCGCATAGTATAAGTTCTTTGCATTTCCTGAAGTAGAAATTGCTAAAAACACATCTCCACTTCTACCATATCCTGCTACCTGTTGTGCATATGTCATGTCGGCATTTACATCATTTGCAAATGCAGTAGAAAGCCCCTGATGACCTGTAATCGCAATAGCTCTTAAAGAATCTTGTATACCGTCTGCAAGCATCTTACCAACTTCACTATCTACCTCAACAAGTGCCTCTTTTAACTCCTTTGACAAAGGCCTCCTCTTTACAAAACCTTTCATAAGCTCTCCGACTATATGTTCGGAGTCTGCACAACTTCCACCATTTCCACCAACTAAAAGCTTACCGTTATGTTCATAAGAAGTTTTCATTAACTCAAAAGCTTTAATTATATCTTCTTTTATAACCTCAAGCTCCGGATATCTTTTTGTAACTTCGTCAATATACTTTAATTCACTCATTTTATTACCTATCTTTCTATATTTAATGTTTTTAATTATAGCACAACAATATTAATTTGGTCTAGGCGTGAAAACGGATAGTTATTAGTTTAAATTATTTTTTATTAGTGATATTATTACACTAAATAATAATTACAAAGGAATTAATGTATGACAAATGAAGAAATATCTCTTAATACAAAAAAAGCTTTAGCAAAAGCCTTAAAAATAAGATGAGCAATATGGTGCATTTCTAAATAGTATAGACAGTTATAAAGTACCTATTATAAACATGGTAGACTTTATCTATGACCAAATTGAAAATGGAGGACTTGAGGTAGATGAAGATATAACCAAAAATGTATCAGATATACATAAAAATATTACAGACGCTAGAAAACAACTTGAAAGTGAAAAATACTCAAGATTTGTAATTATATGGGATAAAGAACTTGAGGGAACAGAAACACTTGGAGGAACAAACAGGAGGAGTAAAAAAGAATATAACCTTACATTTAGTTGAAAAACTTTGGAATAAGAATATTTCAAGTAAGGAAAGTATTGACAACAAGCCAATATTACTTGCTAATTCCTATCTTTATGATAATACTTCCCTAAAAATAAATGAAGTACAGCTTGAAACTAAAACACTTTTTGGAAAGAAAGCAATTAAAAATTATAATTACAGCATTTCTCCAAATAGCCATAACCTAGAAATAGAGCTTAGAGTTTTCAATGATAACAATGCAGACACTATTGCAGTTAAAAATGAACAAGGCTATGAGATAGTCAAAAGTGAAAAAATAGGTTCTTACCTAAGCTTTAATGTTACAAGCTCAAGTGGAGAATTTATAATACTTAAAAGCCAAGAAACTAATGTAATTAAATATATTATATTTAGTTTAATCGGAATAATAGCAATAATTATATTTATAGTGTTTAAAAAATCTCTCTCAAAAAAACTATTGTAAAATAATAATTATAGAGTTTTACATTAGTAGATTTTAAGCATGAAATTATATAAATAAGAGTATTTCGCAAGTTTTTAAGATAAAATATTAAATATATAGAATTATTGACGAAGTATTTAAATTTAATATTATTTACATGAGTATTTCTAAACAATATTATTTACATAATCTAACTATCATTAGTCATATTGTTTAGAATTAGATTATTTTCTATAAAAATAAGAATAATACTATACTCTTGAAAACTAAAAACTCATGTGCTATTCTTAAGTTATGAGTAAACTTTATAAATAAAGTATAAAATTTACTTAAAATAACTTGTTTAAGCAAATGAAAATCAGGAGGATTTATGGAACTTTTAGAAAAGCTCTTTAAGCTTAAAGAAAGCAAAACAGATGTAAAGACTGAAGTAATTGCAGGTATTACAACATTTATGACTATGGCATATATACTTGCAGTCAATCCGTCTGTTCTATCAGCTACCGGCATGGATAAGGGAGCATTATTTACAGCTACTGCAATAGCCTCACTAATTGGTACTCTTTGTATGGCATTTTTTGCTAACTATCCTTTCGCACTTGCCCCAGGAATGGGACTTAATGCCTACTTTGCATATACAGTAGTCTTACAAATGGGTTATAGCTGGGAAACTGCCCTTACAGCAGTATTTATTGAAGGTATTATATTTATACTTCTTTCAGTTACCAATGTAAGAGAGGCTATCTTTAATGCCATTCCTTTAAACTTAAAATCAGCAGTAAGTGTAGGAATTGGTCTTTTTATAGCATTTATAGGTTTACAAAATGCAAAGATTGTAATAGGTGGTGCTACATTAGTTCAACTATTCTCAGTTGAAAAATATAATGAACTTCATGGTACTGCTGCAACTTTCAATAATATAGGAATAACTGTACTACTAGCAATTATAGGTGTAATAATTACTTCTGTACTTGTTATTAAAAATATAAAAGGTAATATACTCTTAGGAATAATTATAACTTGGGTTTTAGGTATGATTTGTCAGCTTACAGGACTATATATCCCAAATCCCGACTTAGGTGCTTATAGCCTATTCCCTAATTTTAGTAATGGTTTTTCAGTTCCAAGTATCGCACCTATATTTTTCAAATTTAATTTTAATAATATATTTTCACTTAAGTTTTTAGTAGTTATATTCGCATTTTTATTTGTAGATATATTTGACACTATCGGTACACTAATCGGAGTTTCCACAAAAGCAAATATGCTTGATAAAGAGGGAAAACTTCCTAAGATAAAAGGAGCTTTACTTGCAGATGCAATAGGTACAACTGCCGGTGCAGTCCTTGGTACTTCAACAGTTACTACTTTTGTAGAAAGTGCATCAGGTGTTTCAGAGGGAGGAAGAACCGGTCTTACAGCATTTACAACTGCAATACTTTTTGGATTATCACTACTCTTATCGCCTATATTTTTAGCAGTTCCATCATTTGCTACAGCACCTGCACTCATTATAGTAGGCTTTTATATGTTTACAAATGTTATTCATATAGACCTTACAGATTTATCAGAGGCAATACCTTGCTATGTTTGTATCGCAGCAATGCCATTCTTTTATAGCATTTCAGAGGGAATCTCTATGGGAGTTATCTCTTATGTCGGAATTAAATTACTTTCAGGAAAAACAAAAGATATAACTATACTTATGTATGTGCTTGCACTACTATTTATACTTAAGTACATCTTCCTGTAATTACATCAATAGATTTTAAAATTATAAAAGTGAGGTTTGAGTCTAATTTAAAGAGTTAAATCTCACTTTTTTAATGAAGGCAGATGAATATTTTATTGGTGGGCTGTTATAAATTAATAAATCCATAGCCATACTTAGAGGTTATATTTACATTTCGCTTTGGTTTTATTCTAACGGTAAAATTGTAGTAACTGTAAGATGTAAAGCAATATTGCTAGTTCATGGTTTTTTCCAATTTTTAAGTAGCCCTCTTTCTTACTTTGTTTTTCTTCATATATTCTCATTGCTACATCTGCTACATACTCTAACCTCTTAGTTAAATCACTATTTAAAAGCTCTACTTTACCTCTCTTTATTTCTCTATATATAGTCCTCTCTAATACCCCTATCTGCTCTGCTATATATTTCCTAGTCTTACCAAGTTTTAAATAAACTTCTATCTGACTTCTTTCTATTAATGTTAAGTGTTTACCTTTTTCTCTTTTTCTTGTATAATCATTTATAGACATCAAACAATAACTCCTTTTCATTTCTTAGCAGTAATGAATTTATCATAGTTTTTGTTTGATGTCTTTTATTTTTTTATACTGACACTTTATTTTACAACTTATAAC
>CALALP010000027.1 GCA_937925515.1 uncultured Lachnoanaerobaculum sp.
TTTTTTAATTTTTATATAAAAAAAAGGGAACTATTGCTATAGTAGATTTTCATCTGATTTTGCAACAGCCCTATAAAAGATATATAACTATATAATTTACAAACTTGTTTTTCATTCTTACTATTGAAAAAAGCTATTTTGTAACATCCCCTGTTTTTTGTTGCTTTTTACCAAAAAAAACACATTAAATTTGGCTATTGTTAAGGTTAAAGATTTATTGACGTAGATTAGAAAATTTTATATACTATTTAAGAAAGATTTATTTTTTGTACAACAACTTGAAACCGATTTCATACAATTTTTTTATCGATTATCAAAATATAGAAGTATTTTTTATATAAATGTGATATAATTTTATATAAATCTTATAGCAAATAAAATCTTAACTTAAATTAGGATTTAACATAAAAATTGCGTAAGAATTTTGAATGGTGTGTATATGGGGATTGTATAAGAGTAAATAAGCATTGGAGGGTGTTATGGCATTAAAAGAGTATGATAAAGTTTTTAAGGAAAGACTTGATAAAAATATTGATGAGTTAAAATGGCTTTATTATGAATTGTATAATAATAACTCAGAGGCTTTTGATTATTTTCTAAGTGTATTATATGACTATTATGAAAAGCGAGATGATAGTCTTAAGGAACTTGATTTAAAGCGACTTGAAGATGAGAATTGGTATAAAAGAAATGACCTACTTGGTATGCTTATGTATGCAAGTTGTTTTGGTAAAACTATAAATGGTGTTAAGGAAAATTTGGATTATATAAAGGATTCAGGGGTAAACTATATTCATCTTATGCCATTTCTTGAAAGTCCTGAGGGAAAGTCTGACGGAGGCTATGCAGTATCGGATTTTAATAAAGTAGACCCTAAGCTTGGGACAATGGAAGATTTATTTGAGCTATCAAAGGCTTGCCATGACAATAATATAAGTTTATGTGCTGATTTTGTAATGAATCATACCTCTGATGAGCATGAATGGGCAAAGAGGGCAAGGGCAGGTGAAAAGGAGTTTCAAGATAGATTTTTCTTCTTTGATAATTGGAACATTCCTAACCAATTTGAAAAGACTGTTCCACAAGTATTTCCAACTACTGCTCCGGGGAATTTTACTTGGTGTGAGGAAGTAGGAAAGGTGGTTATGACTACATTTTACCCTTATCAATGGGACTTAAACTATGCAAACCCTACTGTTTTTAATGATATGACTGCAATTATGCTTAATCTTTGTAATAATGGAATCGATGTACTAAGGCTTGATGCAGTGCCTTATATATGGAAATCTCTCGGCACAACTTGTAGAAATCTCCCACAAGTACATACCTTAGTTAGGATAATGAGAATGGCTTGTGAAATAGTTTGTCCCGGAACGCTTTTACTTGGAGAAGTGGTTATGGAGCCGTCAAAGGTAGTGCCATATTTTGGAACAGTTGAAAAACCTGAATGTCAAATGCTTTACAATGTTACAACCATGGCAACAACTTGGCATACTGTTGCAACAAGAGATGTAAGACTTATGAAACATCAATTAGGTCAAGTTTTTGCACTTCCAAAGCAATATGTATTTTTAAATTATTTACGTTGTCATGATGATATAGGTTGGGGGCTTGATTATGACTTTTTAAAGCAGTTTGGAACAAAAGAGGCAGAACATAAGCAGTTTTTAAATGACTACTTTAGAGGATATACACCTTATTCTGATGCTAGAGGCGAATTATATAATGATGATCCTAGGTTAAAAGATGCAAGACTTTGTGGAACTACTGCCTCACTCTGTGGAATAGAGGCAGCTGAGTTTGAAGAAGATGAGGAAAAGCTTTCAAGATATATTGATTTAGATATAATGCTACATGCATTTTTATTTACTCAGTCAGGAATACCTGTTATCTATTCAGGAGATGAGATAGCACAACTAAATGATTATTCTTATCATGACAATCCATTAAAATGGTCAGACTCAAGATATATTCATAGAGGAGATTTTAATTGGGATTTAGCCAAGAAAAGAAGAACAAACAAGTCTAAGGAGGGCAGAGTATTTAAAGAGCTTAGAAAGCTTGAAAAATTAAGAGCAAAACATGCCGTATTTGAAACTATGGCAGATACTTGGATTATTGAAACTTATAGTAATCATATACTTGGAATAGGCAGATATTATAAGGGAGAAAAACTTATAGCTTTATTTAATTTTTCTCCATTTGAGGAAGTAGCTTGGATAAATGAAGTAGAAGATTACAAAGATCTTATTACAGGAAAAGCTTGCCAAGCAAAGGGTGTATCTGTCAAGGGATATGGCTTTAAATGGTTAAAGACAAATTTTAAATAGGTTTTATTGTAGAAAGGAGTTTGATGACAAAATTAATTTTTTTAGATATAGACGGAACTTTAACTCCTCCGGGGACAAATATTCCTCCTGAAAGTGCTATAAATGCTATAAATAAGGCTAGACAAAATGGTCATAAGATATTTCTTTCAACAGGAAGAAACTTAGATATGTTAAAGCCTCTTTTAGTATATAACTTTGACGGAATTGTAGGTAGTTCAGGAGGCTATGTAACTTGTGGAGATAAGGTTTTAGTGGATAGTCCTATGGACAATGAAGTATTAAAAAAAGCACTTGATTTACTTCATAAAGAGGGAGTTTTTTGTACTATTGAGGGAAAGACAGGTTCTTTTGGAGATTCAAATTTAAAAGATTTTCTTGATTCCACTGAGGGAGGAAATTCTGAAATAATAAGGTGGAGAAAAGCTTTGTCAGAAAATCTTGGCATAAAAGATATAAATGAATATGACGGTCAGCCTATCTATAAAATAGTTATTATGGCAAGGAAAGCATCTCAAATTGATTTATGTAAAAATGCTTTAGAGTCAGATTTTAATTTTATGATTCAAGACATTCCTGCAAAAGGTTGTGTTAATGGAGAGATTTTAAGTAAGAAATTTGACAAAGGTACAGGAATAAAAAAGATTGCAGAGTATTTAAACATTGATATGAAAGATACAATAGGTTTTGGAGATAGTATTAATGATGTTGAAATGATGCAGGTAGTTGGTACATCGGTTTGTATGGAAAATGGTTCAGATGCTTTAAAGAAAATGTCTGATATAGTATGTCCTGCAGTTGATGATGACGGTCTTTATAAGGGGTTTGAACAGTTGGGACTTATATAGTAAATAGGTTAAACTGATGAAATAATAAAATTTAAGGGGGGTTATTTATGGCACTTGATTATAGGAAATGTGCAAGCGAAATAATTGACCACATAGGTGGTAGAGAAAATGTAGCACAAGCTGCACATTGTGCAACAAGACTTAGACTTGTTATTAAAGATAATAGCAAGGTTGATAAGGCGGCATTAGAAGAGATAGACGGTGTTAAGGGAATGTTTGAATCAAATGGTCAACTTCAGTTAATTATAGGAACAGGAACTGTAAACAAAGTCTATGATGAGTTTTTAAGTATAACAGGTATGACAGCTGCAACTAAAGATGATGTAAAGGCTGCAGCGGCGGCAAAACAACCTCTATGGAATAGATTATTAAAGCCTATTGGAGATGTTTTCGTACCTATATTACCTGCAATCGTAGCAACAGGTCTTTTAATGGGACTTGTAGAGGCACTGGCAAAGATTCCGGGGCTTGGTTTTTCAGGAAGTGATTGGGCAGGATTTTTAGGAATGGTATCTAATACTGCATTTGCATATCTTCCTGTTATTATTGCAGTTTCAGCTGCTAGAGTTTTTGGTGGAAATATATTCCTAGGTGGAGTTATTGGACTTATGATGATTCATTCAAGCCTTTTAAATGGTTGGAATGTGGGAAATGTTGACGCTATTAATTTGTTCTTTAATGTAACTGACGGCATAATTCCTAAATGGCATTTATTTGGACAGGTACTTCCAATAAGTAGAGTTGGTTATCAAGGACATGTTATCCCTGTAATTTTATCAGTGTATTGTATGTCTAAGATTGAGGGCTGGCTACATAAAAAAGTACCTGAGATGTTGGATTTATTTATAACACCACTTTGTACAGTTTTAGCAACTTCACTTATTACTTTCTGTATAATAGGACCTATATTCTCAACTCTTGAAACTTGGGTTCTTGCAGGAGCAAAGGTTTTAGTAACAAATCCACTTGGAGCAATGATTATGGGAGCAATTTATCCGATAACGGTTGTAATGGGACTTCATCACATGTATAATGTTATAGAGGCAGGTATGATTTCAACTTCCGGACTTAATACTTGGATGCCTATAGCAAGTGCCGCAAACTTTGCACAATTTGGTGCTTGTCTTGCAGTAGGTTTAAAGGCAAAAAATCAAAAGACTAAGTCTGTTTCCATTCCGTCATCTATGTCAGCAGCTTTAGGAATTACAGAGCCTGCAATTTTTGGTGTTAATATACGTTTCTTTAAGCCTTTTGTATGTGGTATGCTTGGAGGTTCAATAGGTGCTTTATTTGCAGCATTCTTAGGACTTGGTGCAACTACTTATGGAGTTACAGGCTTACCGGGATATTTGGCTATTCAGACAAATAAAATTTTTGAATATACATTACTATTACTTGTTTCAGGTGGTATAGCATTTGCAGCCTCTTGGTTTGTTTGGAAAGAGGAAGTACCTGCTAAAAAAGAAGAAAAGAAAGAAGATGTAAAAGAATTTGTTGCAGAAGTTATTATATCTTCAGAGGCAGGAGAGATAGTAGCACCTGTTAAAGGAAGTATTGTAGCTCAAAAAGATATACCTGATGAAACATTTGCAGGAGGAGTTTTAGGAGAGGGAGTAGGCATTAATCCTGAAGATGAAACTGTTTATGCACCTGTAGACGGTGTTATATCTTCCGTTGCAGAGTCAAAACATGCAGTAGGGATTACAGGACCTAATGATATGGAAATTCTCATTCATGTAGGTATAGATACTGTTGCTATGAATGGAGAGGGTTTTGAGGTACTTGTCGCTGACGGAGATAAGGTTGTCAAAGGTCAGCCAATTCTTAAGTTTTCTAAGGAGAAGATTAAGGCTGCGGCACACCCTGATGTAGTAGTTGTTTTACTTACAAATTCTTCCGATTACAAAGATGTAAAGACAGCATAAGCTAAGTCTTATTTAAAAATTAATTTTAGGAGGTAGTTATGAGAGAGTTACAATTTAATATTAAAGATCCAAATGGTATCCATGCAAGACCTGCAGGAGTGCTTGTAAAGACACTTAAGGAGTTTAAAAGTAGCGTAACTATATTTAAAGGCGATAGAAGTGCAGATATGAAAAAGTTACTTGCACTTATGGGACTTGGTATTAAGCAAGGGGATTCAGTTACTGTTAAAGTTGACGGCGAAGATGAAGATGAATGTTCAAAAGTTTTAGTCAAGACTTTTGAGGAGAATTTCTAAAGTTAATTTAAATTACTATTTATCATGGGGTTAATAATGTTTTTTGTGTAACTATTTTGTAACACCCCTGATAGATATTTCGCAACAGCTATATAAATCTGATAATATAATAAGGTTGTTATAAATGTGGAAGTATTATGTTTCAGACATTTTTATAACAACCTTTTTTAAATACTTATGAAAGGTGGTAGAATATGCAGGTAGCAACGGGAAAAAGTGTATTAAATGGTATTGCTATAGGAAAAATCAAATTTTTTAAAGCACCTAAGTTTGAGATAGATTCAAATATAATAGAAGATGTTGAAAAAGAATTGGAAAGATTTGAGGACGCAAGGCTAAAGGCTATTGACCAACAGAATGCTTTATATGAAAAAGCTGTTGTAGATGCAGGCGAGGAGAGTGCAGAAGTATTTAGCGTTCATGCTATGATGCTTGAAGATGATGACTTACTTGATGCAACTAAGGAAATAATATCAACTCAAAAGCATACAGCTGAATATGCTACAAAAGTAGCATTTGATAATCAAGCAAAAGTCTTTGCACAAATGGACGACCCATATATGAAAGAAAGAGCAGCTGATATTTATGATATTGAAAATGCTGTTTTAAATGTTTTATTTGGACTTGATACAGAGTCTATGCAGGGAAATGAACCTGCTATAATTACTGCCCAAGATTTAACACCGTCAGAAACTGTAAAACTTGATAAATCTCTTATTTTAGGCATTATTACAAAAGAGGGTTCACTTAACAGTCATACTGCAATACTTGCAAGGTCTATGGGTATTCCTGCAATAGTACAATGTGAAGATGTATCCGAGGAGTGGGACGGAGAACATGCTATAATAGACGGCTATAATTCTTGTGTATACATTGACCCTACAAAGGATTTGGAAAAATCTCTTAAGAAAAGACAGGATACTGACCTTAAGCAAAAGGCACTTTTACAGGAATTAAAGGGAAAGACTAATACTACAATAGACGGAACAACTATTAAAGTTTATGCCAACATAGGAGGGCCGTCAGATATAGGTCTTGTACAACAAAATGATGCAGGAGGAGTAGGACTTTTCCGTTCAGAATTTGTTTATCTTAATGCTACAAATTACCCAACAGAGGAAGAGCAGTTCCAAGCATATAAACATGCAGTTGAAACACTTGCTCCAAAGCAAGTTATTATAAGAACTTGTGATATAGGTGCTGATAAGCAAGTTGAATATATGAATATGAAAAAAGAAGATAATCCTGCAATGGGCTGTAGAGCTATAAGAATATGCCTTACAAGAAAGGACTTCTTTAAAACTCAACTTAGGGCGTTATTAAGGGCGTCTGCATTTGGAAATTTAGGAATAATGTTTCCGATGATTATAAGTACAAGAGAGCTAAGAGAATGTAAGGAGCTTTTGGCTGAGTGTACAAAAGAGCTAGAAGAGAAAAAAGTTAAGATAGGCACATATACAGTAGGAATTATGGTGGAAACTCCGGCAGCAGTTATCATAGCTGATGAACTTGCAAAAGAATGTGATTTCTTCTCAATAGGTACTAATGATTTAACACAATATACTCTTGCCATAGACCGTCAAAATGCTGCACTTGACCCATTCCTTGACACACATCACCCTGCAGTTTTAAGAGCTATAAAGATGACTATAGATGCAGGTCATAGAGCAGGTATTTGGGTAGGAATTTGTGGAGAGCTTGGAGCAGATTTAGCACTTACTGAAACATTTTTAAGAATGGGAATTGATGAATTATCAGTAAATCCTATATCAATATTGCCACTTAGAAAGATAATAAGAGGTATTGACCTTAGAAATAAGGATACTAAATTAGAGGTAAGTAAGAGCTAAGGGGATATAATACTAGCTAATAGGGCTGTTGTACTAAGAAATTAGTGAACAGCTCTTTTTTTGTCTATAATGGAAAATATACAATTCCTATGCTATTATATACCTTAGAAAATGAATAAGAGAGGAAATTATGAAAATAATAGCAGGTCTTGGTAATCCGGGAAAAGAATATAGAGCTACAAGGCATAATATAGGTTTTGAGGCAGTTGATTATATTGCTTATGATTTGGGAATTTATATTGATGAGAGAAAGCATAAGGCACTTTTAGGCAAGGGGATTTTTGCAGGGGAAAAAGTTATATTTTTAAAACCTCAAACATATATGAATTTAAGTGGAGAGAGTATAAGGGCAGCTTTGGATTATTATAAACTTACAAATGAAGATTTAATTGTAATCTATGATGATATAAGTTTAGATGTTGGAGAGATAAGAATAAGAACAAAGGGAAGTGCAGGAGGGCATAATGGAATTAAGTCTATAATTTCTCATCTTGGAACAGATGTTTTTGATAGAATAAAAATAGGTGTCGGAGATAAGCCAAAGGGCTATGATTTAGCAGATTATGTACTTGGAAAATTTAAGGAAAATGAAGTAAAAAATATGGAAGAGGCAGTAATAAATGCTAAAAAGGCACTTGAACTTATGTTGCAAAATGAAGAAGAAAAGGCTATGAATTTATTTAATCGAAAGAAAAAGGAAATAGACTAATATGACAGTATTTGAAAACCCACTTAAAAGTCTTGCCGAGTTTAATGACATTGAAAAATATATAAACACAAAAACTTCCCCTATACTTGTGAGTGATTTGACAGATGTATCAAAACTACATTTTATAAGTGAACTTTTGAAAAATGAGAGAAAATGGAAACTTATAATTACCTATGACGAAACAAGGGCTATTCAAATATATGAGGATATGAAAGCATTTGAACGAAATGTACTTTTATATCCTGCAAGTGATTTTTTATTTTTTTATGCTGATATACAGGGTCATTTGATAACTAAGGAAAGAATCAATGTATGGCAACATTTATCAGAAGATGAAAGTGGAGTTGTAGTAACTACAATAGATGCAATAATGGATAAGATTGAGGAATATAATCAGTTTAAGTCCTCTGTTTTAACTATCAATGAAACCGACAGCATTGACCTTGAAGAACTATCTAAAAAACTTATACAGCTTGGTTATGAAAGAATGTCAGAAGTTGACGGAATAGGTCAGTTTTGTATAAGAGGTGGTATTATTGACATTTTTTCATTAACAGGAGAAAACCCTGTAAGAATAGAATTATGGGATAATGAAATAGATTCTATGAGATTTTTTGATGTGCAATCTCAGAGGTCTATTGAAAACATTTCCAATATAAAAATTTATCCTGCAAAGGAAGTTAAAACAGGGGGTAAATACTCATTTTTAAGGTATTTTGATATAGACACTTCATTATTTTTTTTAGATGAGCCATATAGAATATATGACAGAGCTATTTTGATTGAAAAGGAATTTTCAGACGGAATAGCAGGCAGTATTGAGATTGGACAGGTAAATGGCAGAGAGTTACCTGAATACATAAGCACTGAGGAAATCTTTGGGGACTTAAACATTTACAATACTATAAGTTTGTCGGATATAGGGCATAAGACAGATAAGATTAGGATAGGGAAACATTTTTCAATACAATCTAGGGAACTTGTTTCATACAAAAATGCCCTTGATATGCTTATAGAGGATTTAAAGAAATATAAAAAAGAAAATTACAAGGTAATTGTTTTGGCGGCCTCGAGAGCAAGAGTGGATAGGCTCATAAGAATGTTTTCAGATTGTGAACTTATTATCAATAAATGTGATGAGGAAAAGGAAAATAAACTTATCTCAGGTCAGATTTTAGTAGGTTATGGAAATGTTCATAAGAGCTTTGAATACACAGACTTAGACTTTGTACTTATTTCTGAAAATGATATATTGGAGGGGGCAGGTAAGGAGAAAAGAAAACATCTAAGGGTAAAGGGTAAAAATGAGGGTAAAATCTCATCTTTAAATGAGCTTAAAGTAGGAGATTATGTTATACATGAGGATAATGGACTTGGCATTTACAAGGGAATTGAGCAGATAGAAAGAGATGATGTATTAAGGGATTACATTAAAATAGAATATCTTGGTGGGGATAATTGTTATGTTCCTACTTCAAAGCTTGATAGAATACAAAAATATCTTGCGACTAGGGAAACGCCTCCAAAATTAAGTAAACTTGGGGGGCTTGAGTGGTCAAAAACAAAGGCAAGAGTTAAAAAAGCAATAGAAAATATAGCCAAAGATTTAGTAAGTCTTTATTCTGCAAGATTATCAGGGACAGGTCATGTATACAGACAAGATACTGATTGGCAAAGAGAATTTGAGGAAGTATTTCCTTATGAGGAAACTGAAGACCAGATAAAAGCGATCGCAGATGTAAAAAAAGATATGGAAACAGGTAAGATAATGGATAGGCTTATATGTGGCGATGTTGGTTATGGAAAGACGGAGGTTGCATTAAGAGCCACTTTTAAGGTAGTACAAGAGGGTAAACAAGTCATTTATCTTGTACCGACTACCATACTTGCACAACAGCATTTCAATACATTTACACAAAGAATGAAAGACTTTCCGGTTAAAGTAGGCTTAATGTGTAGATTTAGGACAGTAAAAGAGCAAAGAGAAACCTTAGAAGAGTTTAAAAAAGGTTTTGTGGATATAATAATAGGAACGCATAGAGTTTTATCAAAAGATGTTTTAGCAAGGGATTTAGGGCTTGTTATAGTTGATGAGGAACAAAGATTTGGAGTTACTCATAAGGAAAAACTTAAGAAATTAAAGGAAAATGTAAATGTTTTGACGCTTACAGCTACGCCGATACCTAGAACATTACACATGAGTTTAGTAGGAATAAGAGATTTAAGCGTTTTAGAAGAGCCACCTATTGATAGAAAACCTATACAAACCTATGTAATGGAGTATCACAAGGAGATTGTAAGAGAGGCGATACTAAGAGAGGTTTCAAGAGGGGGACAAGTATATTATGTCTATAATAGAGTCGAGGACATTGATAAGGTAGCGTCTGATATAATGTCAATAGTTCCAAATGTAAAAGTAGCATTTGCACATGGTAAAATGTCTGAGCGAGAGCTTGAGAAGATGATGCTTGAATTTATAAATGGAGATATAGATGTTTTAGTATCAACTACAATTATAGAAACAGGACTTGATATTCCAAATGCAAATACTATGATTGTGCATGATTGTGATAGATTTGGGCTTTCACAACTTTATCAATTAAGGGGCAGAATAGGAAGAAGTAGCAGGACTTCTTACGCATTTTTAATGTATAAAAGAGATAAACTAATTTCAGAAGAGGCACAAAAAAGATTAAAGGCTATAAGAGAATTTACAGAACTTGGCAGTGGAATAAAGATTGCCATGAGAGATTTAGAAATAAGAGGGGCAGGAAATGTCCTTGGAGCAGAACAACATGGGCATATGCAGGCAATAGGCTATGAGCTTTATTGTAAACTTCTAAACATTTCAATAAAGAAAATAAAGGGAGAAGAAGTTATTGGAGAAGAATTTGAAACTGAAATAGATATTTTGCTTGATGCTTACATTCCCTCAAGTTATATTTCAAATGAAGAAAATAAACTTGACTTATATAAGAGAATTGCGTCTATTGAAAAGTATGAGGACTATTCAGATATACAGGACGAACTTATTGATAGATTTGGAGAATTAAATAACAGCGTAGAAAATCTTTTAGATATTGCACTTCTTAAGAGTTTAGCACATGGTGCTTATATAAAATATATAAATGTAAAAGATAATGAAATAAGACTTAGATTTTATGAAAATACTAAAATCAGCATGGAGAATATTCATAAAATAGTTGAAAGATTTAAACCTTATTTAAAAATAGATACTACTCACATGGCTGAATTATTATATAAAGAAAAAAATATTGAAATAAGAGTATTACTTAAGAAAGCACTTGACATTGTGTCGTATATTAAGAGTGTTGAAAGACTTGACAAAGTAACTTAAAAACGTTATAAATACATTTGAAACCTAGAAGAATTAGTTTTAGGAATATAGGAATCGCAGAATTTAAAGAGAGGAGAGTCTACTCAAATTTGTTATAAAAATATGAGTAGCAAATAAGAAATGAATAAGACAGAGTTATTGGATGCTATGCACAAGAAAGCAGGGATTTCAAAAAAAGATGCAGAGGTAGCATTAAAGGCTTTTATAGACTCAGTTTCTGAGGAACTTGCTAATGGTGGTAAGGTACAGTTAGTAGGATTTGGTACATTTGAGGTTTCTGAAAGACCTGCAAGAGACGGTATAAACCCTAGAACAAAAGAGGCTATGCATATACCTGCAAGTAAAGCTCCTAAATTTAAGGCAGGTAAGGGACTTAAAGATTTAGTAAATGTTAGTAAGTAATGAGAATAGATAAATTTTTAAAAGTTTCTAGGATTATAAAGCGTCGTACAGTTGCCAATGAGGCATGTGATGCAGGCAGAGTCTTAGTTAATGATAAAGCAGTAAAGGCATCTTTTACAGTAAAAAAAGGCGATATTATTGAGGTATTGTTTGGTTCTAAATCAGTAAAAGTTGAGGTTCTTGAGTTAGCTGATACTACTAAAAAAGAAGAGGCTAAAGAGCTGTTTAGGTATATTTAAGTGTTGCGTGAAAAATTATAATATTTTGTATTAAATGGTTTAGTGGGGGATTTTCCTCGCCGGTGGCGAGAAAAATCCCCCAGCTAATAATAGTAGCTTTGCAATAAGCATTTGTTTCAGAGGTATAGGATATGAAAATGAAATTGTTGAAAGGGTTTTCTAAAAAAAAAGGCAGGAAATTAAATAATATATATATTTTGCTTTTGGTTGGTGGTGTCATGTTGCTTATGATATTTACCCTAAATGCTAGGATAAAAGACCTAGAAAATATAATGGCAAAGAATAAAGAAAGAGAAGTTCTAATTCAAAAGCAACTTACTTATGAAAAGGAAAGAGAAGAGTTTCTAAGAAAGAAAAGAGAATATTACCAAAGTAGAGATTATATAGAAGACGTAGCTAAGGAAAGACTTGGACTTATATATCCTGACGAAATTATTTTAAAACCAAATGAGTAAATATGATTTATAAAGTATATGAAACCATAAAAAAATATAACTTACTTTTAAGAGATGATAGATGTATAGTAGGCGTAAGTGGTGGTGCAGATTCTGTAGCCCTCTTATGCCTACTTTCTAACTTTAAAAAAGAACTTAATATGGAACTTAGAGCTGTACATGTGCATCATGGTATAAGAGGTGCTGAGGCAGATACAGATTATTTGTTTGTAAAAAATTTATGTAATCAGATGAAGGTTAAACTGATTACATTTTTTTATGATGTTCCTAAATTTGCAAAAGAAAATAAACTAAGCGAAGAAGAGGCAGGTCGTACTCTTAGGTATAAAGCATTTGATGAGGCTATTTTAAGTTGGAAAAATGAAGAAAAGCTAAATGAAAATAAAGAGTATAAAATCGCAGTCGCCCATAATATGGAAGATAATGCAGAAACAATAATTATGAATCTTGCAAGAGGAACAGGATTAAGAGGTATTTCAGGAATTTCTATAAAAAGGGGAAATATTATAAGACCACTACTATTTACAAAAAGAAAAGAGATTGAAAACTATCTTAATTTAAATAATATCAATTATAAAATCGATTCCACAAATTTATCTGATGATTATACTAGAAATGTAATAAGACATCATATAATAGATAAACTTAAAAGAAATGTAAATCCATTAGCCGTTGAGCATATTTCAAATGCAAGTAGAATTATGGAACAGGCAGACAGCTATTTTTTAGAACAGGCTGATAATTATTTAAGTCAAAATCTAATAGAAAATGAGGGCTTTTATGGAGTTAATGTAGAAAAGCTTTCATTGATTCCTGAGATAATAAGGACTTATATAATAAGTGGCATTATAAAAAAATTACTTTCTAAGATGAACTTAGGCTATAAAGACATTAGTTTAAGAAATATTGAAGATATTGATAAACTTATTTTTTTGGCTACAGGAAAGAAAATAAATCTGCCTTATGGGCTTTTAGCAAAAAAAGATTACAAAAACTTGTGGATAGGTCAAGAAAATGCAGAAACATATTTGAAATTTACGCCAAGGAATGATACTATATTTATAAGCGAAGAATTTCTTAATAAATTGAGGTTTTATGAAAATGCTACTATCAAAAGAATTGGGGAATTTGAGCTTAGGGTATTTGAATATAAAAAAGAATTAAAAATACCTAAAGAAAAGAACCTTAAATGGTTTGACATTTCCTCTATAAATAAGGGCTTAGAAATTCGTACTAGAAAAAAGGGCGATTATATAAGGCTTAGTACAGGAGGAAAAAAGAGTGTAAAAGATTATATGATTAATACTAAAATAGATAAGGAGCAAAGAAATCATATTTTACTTATTACACAGGAAAGTCATGTTCTATGGATTGTTGGTTATAGAACAAGTGATTTTTTTAGAGTCAATGACAAAACAAAAATGATATTGGAAGTAAAATGGTTAGGAGGGGATTGAAATGAACTATACAGTTGAAGAGCTTATCTCAAAGAATGAATTAGAGGAGAGGATTGCAGAGGTATCAAAGTTAATAAATAAAGATTATGAGGGAAAACAGATAAGCCTTATATGTGTATTAAAAGGTGGAGTTATGTTTATGTGTGAACTTGCAAAGCATATTACTGTTGATGTAAGTTTAGATTTTATGTGTCTATCAAGCTATGGTGGAGGCACTACCTCAAGTGGAGTTGTAAAAATCGTAAAAGATTTGGACGAAAGCATTGAGGGGAAAGACGTACTTATAGTTGAAGATATTATTGACTCAGGAAGAACCCTTGCATATCTAATAGAAATACTTGAAAAAAGAGGACCAAAAAGTATAAAACTTTGTACACTCTTAGATAAGCCTTCAAGAAGAGTGGTTAAAGATGTAAAGGTTGACTACACTTGTTTTGAAATACCTGATGAGTTTGTAGTCGGATATGGGCTTGATTATGATCAAAAACTTAGAAATCTTCCATATATTGGAGTTGTGAAATTTAAGGAGGAAAATTAGAGTTGAAACAGAGAGAGGGGAAATTTGGAGTAATACCGGCGATTATAGTTTTACTCCTGATTACTTGGATTGTATATGGTCTTGGAGATAAGATAACTGAAAATAGACTTACTAAAAATCAGTTTTTTGAAATGATAAGTAATGGGCAAGAGTATAGTTTTGAGATAATTCAAAACACTCAAACACCTACCGGAGTTGTGGAAATAAAAGGTAAAAACAGTCCTGAAAAGTTTAGATATTATGTTTCAAATGTAAATGAAATTACGCATGAACTTGATAGTAGAGGAATAGATTATATTTTAAGAGATGTTCCAAGTAAGGGAATATTTACCGATATAGTTCTTCCTGTACTTATAGCCATAGTTTCTGTAATTGTATGTATAATTATATTGCAGCAAAGAACAGGTGGTGTATCAGGTGGCAATAAGATGATGGACTTTGGAAAAAATAAGGCTAAACTTGCTATTAAAACTCCTATAAAATTTGATATGGTTGCAGGTCTAAAAGAGGAGAAAGAGGACTTAGAAGAAGTAGTTGATTTTTTGAAAAATCCAAATAAATATTCACAACTAGGTGCAAGAATACCAAAAGGAATCATTTTAGTAGGACCTCCCGGAACAGGAAAAACACTTTTAGCAAAGGCAGTAGCAGGAGAGGCCGGAGTTCCTTTCTTCTCAATATCAGGTTCAGATTTTGTGGAAATGTTTGTAGGTGTAGGTGCATCTAGGGTAAGAGATTTATTCCTAGAGGCAAAAAGAAATTCTCCTTGTATTGTTTTTATAGATGAAATAGACGCAGTAGCAAGACGTAGGGGGTCAGGACTTGGTGGAAGTCATGATGAGAGAGAACAGACTTTAAATCAGCTTTTGGTAGAAATGGACGGCTTTGCAGTAAATCAAGGAATTATAGTTTTAGCTGCAACAAATAGGGTTGATATACTTGACCCTGCAATTTTAAGACCGGGTAGATTTGACAGAAAGATTGCAGTTGGAAGACCTGATGTTGAGGCTAGAGAGGAAATACTCAAAGTACATTCAAAGGGTAAGCCATTAGCAGATGATGTAGACCTAAAGAAGATAGCAAGAACAAGTGCAGGGTTTACAGGGGCAGATCTTGAAAACCTTATGAATGAGGCTGCGATTTTGACTGCTAAGGAAAATAGAAAATATATAACAAATGCAGATATTGAAAAGTCATTTATCAAAGTAGGCATTGGTACTGAAAAAAAGAGTAAGATTGTATCTGAAAAAGAAAAAAGAATAACTGCATATCATGAAACAGGGCATGCAATTTTATTTCATGTACTTCCCGATGTAGGACCTGTACATACTGTTTCTATAATACCGACAGGAGTAAGTGCGGCAGGGTATACTATGCCTTTACCTGAAAGAGATGATGTATTTAATACTAAGGGAAAAATGTTGCAAACTATTATGGTTACTCTAGGAGGAAGAATTGCAGAAGAAATTATCTTTGATGATGTAACCACCGGAGCAAGTCAAGACATAAAACAAGCTACAAGTGTTGCAAAAGCAATGGTTATGAACTATGGCTTTAGTGAAAAGCTTGGAATGATTCACTATGGAGATGAGGGAGATGAGATATTCATAGGAAGAGATTTAGGACATACTAAATCTTATGGTGAAACAACTGCTACTATAATTGATGAAGAAGTAAAGAGAATAGTAGACGAATGTTATACAAAAGCAAGGGATATTATTTTAAAGCATCAAGATATATTGCATAAATGTTCCGAGCTTTTGCTTGAACGAGAAAAAATAGGGCAAAAGGAATTTGAGGCATTATTTAATGAATAGAGAAGGCATTTTTTCAGATGAAACAGATAATTTCGTTACACCGGCTGAACCGTCAGTGGGGGATAATGTCAGTATTAGGATACGAGTTCAAAAGCTTTGTGTAGATAGAGTATCGCTGATAGACTTTGAAACTGATGAAGAATACAGCATGCATAAAATATTTTCAGACGAGTTTTTTGATTATTACGAAGTAAGTATAACCATGCCTGAAAATTTTTTTAGATACTATTTTAAAGTATTTAATGAAAATGAATACTTATTTTGTACTAGAGTAGGTGTTAGCTATGAAATAAGAAAAGATATAGCATTTTGCTTAATCGCTGATTTTAAAGTTCCTGAGTGGGCAAAAGGTGCTATTATGTATCAAATTTTTGTAGACAGGTTTTATAGTGGAGATGATACAAATGATGTAGTAGATGATGAATATATTTATCTAGGAGTCCCTACAAGACGTATAGCAGATTGGCATGAATATCCCTCAACTTTCGACGTTGGATATTTTTATGGAGGAGATTTGCAAGGAGTATGGGATAAACTGGATTATTTGCAAGACTTAGGAGTTGAGGTCATTTACTTTAATCCACTTTTTGTATCTCCCTCAAACCATAAGTATGATACACAGGATTATTCTCACATAGACCCTCACTATGGAAAAATAGTAGTTGACGGTGGGGAAGTTTTGGGAGAAGAAGAAACAACAAATATCAATGCAACTAAGTATATTATAAGAAGTACATCTAAGGAAAATCTCGAGGCAAGTGATGCTTTTTTTGCAGATTTTATGCATGAAGTCCACAAAAGAGGAATGAAAGTTATTATGGACGGAGTGTTTAATCATTGTGGCTCATTTAATAAATGGATGGACAGAGAAAAGCTTTATAGTCGCTCAAAAGATGAATATGAGCCGGGAGCTTATGAGTCAAAGGACAGTCCTTATAATTTATTTTTTGAATTTTTTGATGAAAGAGATGAGGCTTGGCCGGATAATAAGTCTTATGACGGTTGGTGGGGAAATGAAACCTTACCTAAGCTTTATTATGAAACAAGCAATAGACTTAGAAAAGAAATTTTAGGTGTAGTTCAAAAATGGCTTTTACCACCTTATAATATCGACGGTTGGAGGCTTGATGTAGCGGCAGACCTAGGGCATTCTCCGGAATTTAATCATAAATTTTGGAAAAAGTTTAGAGAGGTTGTAAAAGAAACAAACCCTGAGGCTATAATTATAGCAGAACATTACGGCGATCCGTCATCTTGGCTTGACGGAAAACAGTGGGATACTATAATGAATTATGACGCTTTTATGGAACCTATAAGTTGGTTTTTAACAGGGCTTGAGAAACATTCAGACAGAAAAGATATGTCCCTGCTTGGAAATGGGAAAGTATTTTTTGATATGCTTTTATATGCTAAGGCTAAAATGCCAATGCAGTCTTACATGACTTCTATGAATGAATTATCAAATCATGACCATTCAAGATTTTTAACTAGAACAAATCAAATAGTGGGTAGGCTCAATACCATGGGTAGTGAAAAGGCAGCCGAGGATATAGATGTGCCGGTATTTAGGCAGGCTATTTTAATGCAAATGACTTTGCAGGGAGCACCTACAATTTATTATGGAGATGAGGCAGGTCAAGTAGGTTGGACAGATCCTGACAATAGGAGAACTTATCCTTGGGGGCATGAGGATTTTGAGCTTTTAGAGTACCATAGGTATATGAATATAATTCATAAAAAGAATTTAGCACTTAAAAAAGGTTCTTTAATACCGGTAGTTGCAGAACAAGACCTTATAATTTATGCAAGAAATTTTATGACTGATATTTGTCTTATTGTGGTTTATACAGGCGAAGAAACTAAAAAGATACTTATACCTACATGGCTTGCAGGTTTTAGAAAGCAGCAGAAGATACGCAGACTTATATATACAAGTAGTAAGGGATATAATGTAGGAGTTAAGATTTTTAATATAAAAGACGGACTTTTAGAGTTTGAATGTGATTCTAAATCAGCAGTTGTATTTGCGACATAACTAGTTTATATTTTAGTGTTTAAATATTTATATTTTAGAATATATTAGGAGGAGTTATGCTTTTAACTCCATTTGGAGAAATAGAAGTTTTAATTGACGGAGTAATTTATGATTATATTGCAGAGGAACTACCAATAGATTCAGTTTTTTATGCTGACCTAGACGGTAGATATTTAATAACTGTTAATTATGTTCCAGATGGCGAACGACATGTAATTGAGTGTAAAATAAAAAACTGCGATAAAGATGTTTATAGGGAAAGTCAGAACGGAGAAATGCTTGAATCATTATATTTTTCTAAGGGTAAAATAAATCTGTCTATTGGAACAGAGGGTGAGACATTGTGTGATGATCCTGAATATAATCTAAATGATTATGATATAGAATACCTAGAATATGGTATGTCATATATTATAGAAAAATCAACAAAGACTTCATGTTTTCGTTTTGGTATTGCGTGGTTATTAAATGCAAAAGATGAATATGATTGTCAAACATGGTATGGTTCAGACCCTAGTTATAGATAAAGCTGAGCCTATGTAAAATCCCCCTAGCTTTAAAGCTAAGGGGGATATTTCTACTTCATTTCCTCAATATGATAAATATAATCAATAGTGCTTAGTGCCTGTATTATTTCACTATGTGTTTTGTACTTTTTTAGCTCATTGCTATCTATGGTAAATGTTACAGAATAAACACTAAGTCCTGAGCCATGGTAAGCAGAGTTAAATTCTATATCATCAATTCTAAGTCCGAGTCGTCTAATGGTTGTTACAAAGTCTTGTAAATTTTCTCTACTCTTTAATTCAAGATGTATCTCAAAATGATTTGACCTATTTTTTAAATATATCTCTACAAGTGGAAGATATTTAAGTATACAAAATAATATTGCGAATGAAACAATGCTTATAAGATACAGTCCTGCACCTGAGGTAAGCCCGATAAGTCCACATGTCCAAAGTCCGACAGAGGTTGTAAGTCCCTTAATTTGATTTCTTGAACTAAATAAAATAGTTTTACTACTTAGTATAGAAATACTTAAAATTGATAATGCAGATAAAATAGGCATATTTACAGAGGTATTTTGAATTAGATATAAATCTATAATCATAGCTATTGAAGTGGAAAATGAACTTAAGATAAAAGTTCTAAGTCCTGCACTATGACGTTTATTTGCACGCTCACAACCTATTATAGATGAAAGTATAACTGCTGTAAAAAGCCTTAAAGCCACATATTCAATATCTAAATTATTAGAATTTTGATGTAAAATATCTATAAATGAGTCAAACATAAATTCCTACTTTCTATTAACATTAGTTTATCTGCACTGCTCCTCGGCAGCCTCCAAAAATGCCTCTTCCTCCTCAGACACATCTTTAGTATGTCTTGGGAGTTCTTTTTGTATTTCCTGTATTCTTTGAATCAATAGCTCTACTTCACTTTGTTTTTTCTCAGGTTCTATCTCTATATCTGAGGTTAAGTCCTCAAGCTTATTTGAATAAGATTTTGATAGATACAATGAAAGCTTGGCACAGGCAGGGCCTATCAGCTCATAAAGTACGCTTGAGGCAAGTATAATGGTTTGGAGTGCATTACCTGTTTCGCCTCCAAGTATTCTTGCACCAAGTGCTGAAAGACCTATTGCAACCCCTGCTTGAGGAATTAAAGCAAGCCCCAAATAATTTCTAACTTCTTTACTTTTTTTAGTAACTAAACTGCCTAAAAATGCACCTATATATTTTCCGAAAATACGAACTAAAAAGTACAACATTCCTATCCAGATTAGAGGGATTGAACCTATTGAAGTTGATTTATTTACAAGTACATCAAGTTTGAAATTAAGTCCTGAGCGTACAAAGAATAATAGTAGTATAGGTGGGCTAAAATAATTAATTTGCTTAAATAATTTGTCGTCCTCTGTAATATTTATATAAACAGTTCCCATTGACATACAGCCAAGTAGTGGCGATACATTTAGTAAAGCACATATTCCACAAAAAGTAAATAGTACAGCTATTGAGATGATAAGCTTATTATCTTTTGAACGTTGCTTTGGCATAAGTAGTTTCATAAGTACACCAAAACTACCTCCAAGTATCAAAACTAAAATATTAAATACAATAGGGCTTAATATACTTGAGATATTAAGTTTACCTGAATTTAATGAAATAGATATTGAAATAGCAACACTGTATGCAATCAGACCAAATACATCATCAAGTGCTACAACTTGTAGCAAGGTATTTACAAAATCTCCTTTTGCACCTGTTTGCCTTATAGTCATAACAGTTGAGGCAGGAGCAGTGGCTGAGGCAAGTGCAGATAAAACCAAGGAAAATGGTAAATTTAAATTTAAGATATAAAAGCTTAATATAAATACAAGTAGAGATGCCATAAATGCCTCCCAAAATGTAATAATAACAACTTTCATACCGTTTTTCTTTAAGGTACTAAATTTAAAAAATTCTCCTGTACTAAAAGCAATAAATGCCAGTGCAATATCTGCAATAAAGTCAGTTCCCTCAATAATATTCTTATCCACTAGATTTAGGCAATACGGCCCTATTATAATTCCTGCAACTATATAAGCAGTTACATTTGGCAAACGAAGTCTTTTAGTAACTCTTGTAAGTGCATAGCCTGAAAATAACATCAGAGCTATTGGAATTATAATATCTGAAACATTAAGCATATATTCTCCTTTATGATAAATTTAGGTTTTTAAGGGCTACCTATAAACCCTTAGAGTGTAGCAAAACTAATTTTCATTAGTAACTATATTTTTCGTATAAATACAGAGAAAATTATATTTGCTAATTTAAAGACTTTCTATTATGTATCTTGTCCTCCGTAGGGGGACAAGATATATGTGGATAGCCATTTTGCGATATCCTCCATACAGATATATATTTTGCAACAGCTCTTAATTAACTTTATTTCTATTAAGTACATAGTTGATGTTTTCTAAGCTTGTATTAAGGACCAGTTCTTTAGGAAAATGAGTTTCTCTTATAATTTCCTTTGCATAATTAAAGATTCCTATATCATAACAGATATGAGCGTCAGTTCCACATATTATATATGTACCGTATTTTTCACAAGCCTTTAAAAGTTTAAGTATATTTTCTCTAGCTCCTTTTCTGGCACTTTCAGGGTGCATGGAGGAGTTATTAAGTTCGAGAGCTACACTATTTAATTTAGCTTGTTTTGCAAGTTCATCATGGTCAATAGGATATTTTGGATCGTCAGGGTGGCCGATTATTTTTATATATGGATTTGACATTGCTCCTATGTATGCCCTCATATTTTGGTCAAGAGTTCCGGGGTCTATACATAGAGTATGTAAACTTGCGATAATGTAGTCAACTCTTTCATATACTTTGCCCCCCACATCTATATTTCCGTCAAAATCAATGATATTTGCCTCTATTCCGGCACATACTTTCATTCCCTTATATTCTCTAGGAATGACTCTAAAGTTTATAAAATATAGGTCAGTGGGTGCACCTTTAAGCCTTGGGGCATGGTCTGAAAAACCATAAGCTTTTAGTCCCCTTTCATAAGCCGTTTCTATATTTTCTCTAATTGTGCTGTAAGCATGTTCGCTTGCAATAGTATGTGTGTGTAAATCAAATAATAAATCCATATAAATTCTCCTTTAAAAATTTTATCTTAACTGGTAAGATTGTATATATTTACAAAAAGTAAAAACATATCACCAAAATTACAAGTGAGAGTTTTTACTTTTGTATAAGTTTAGATTATATTATAGCACAAAAACTATATAAGTTTAAGTTTTCCGATTCCTATTCTTTCTCCGGTTTCATTATCAAATAATAATATCTTATCTTTTAGGAAATCTATACAAATTTCATTATCAACTTCATAGTCCACACTTCCAAAGATTATGGCAGATAATATCTTATCTCCAAGTGTTATCTTAACAGTGGTTTCCATACCTGCCGGAAGTGTTGCATAGATTTTTGCCTTTGCTTTTGTATTCTCAGTTAATGAAATATATTCAGGTCTTATGCCGAGTGTAGCTGTTTTAAGGTTCTTAGGTAAGTTTTCCTTAGTTGTAAATTCTGCTTTAATACCACAAAATTCAAGTTCGACCTTATTTTCATCTAAGCTCTTTATACTTGTTTCTAAAAAGTTTATTGCAGGATTACCCATAAAATCTGCTACAAATTTATTTTCAGGATAATTATATATATCGAGAGGAGGAGCAAACTGCATAAGTTTTCCTGACTCCATAAGGCATACTCTAGTTGAGAGAGTCATAGCCTCAAGTTGGTCATGTGTTACATATATAAATGTAGAGTTGGTATCTACATGTAAACGCTTAAGCTCTGTTCTCATTTCTCCCCTAAGTTTAGCATCAAGGTTTGAAAGAGGTTCGTCCATAAATAGAACTTTAGGCTTAGGTGCTAATGTTCTTGCAATAGCAACTCTTTGCTGTTGACCTCCTGACAATTCACTTGGATATCTATGTGAAAATTGTTCAATTTTAAGCATTTTCAAAAGTTCTGCAACTCTTTTTTCTATATCATTTTTATTCCATTTTAAATTTTCCAAGCCAAATGCTATATTTTTATAAACTGTCATGTGAGGCCAAAGTGCATAGTTTTGAAATAAAAAGCCTACATTTCTCTTATCAGGAGGTATATTTATACCTTTTTCCGAGTCAAAGACAACAACATTATCAATAATAATTTGACCTGAAGTAGGATTTTCAAGACCTGCAATCATACGCAAAGTAGTAGTTTTACCACAACCGGACGGACCAAGTAGAGTTATAAATGCTCTATCTTCTATATTCATATTTAAGTTTTCAACTGCAACAAATTTATCATTAAATTGTTTTCTTACATTTTTCAATATAATTTCAGACATATTAATTTCCTCCCACACCTTTATCAATAGATGCACCTGTAACTTTATTTACACCAAAGTTAATGAAAAGTACTAAAAGTATTATAAGAAGATTGATTGCATTTCCATATTGAGATGCACCTCTTTCATTGTAAGACATAAGTATTGTAGTAAGTGTTTGAGTTTTTGAACTTACCAGCATTACAAATAATGAAAGCTCTCTCATGCAAGATACAAAAGGAAGTAAAAAACCTGATATAATACTTATTTTTTGTATAGGTATTATTATATGAGTCATTCGCTTAATCCAAGGAACGCCGTAAATAGCCGCCGCTTCTTCAATTTCCTTAGATAACTGCAACATAGAGTTCATTCCTGACCTTGCTGCAAATGGTAGATATTTTACTGAACCTACAATTACAAGTATTAAAAATGAATTTGTTAAAAAAGAGAAATTACTTGAAATTGCAAGGTAAATAGCACTAAAAGCCATAGACGGTATCAAATATGGGAAAAATGAAAGCCCACTTACCCAAGATGAAAGTTTTGTTCCTCTTTTTCTTACAACGGCATAGCCTATGATTATACCACAACTACCTGCAATCAAAGCACAAGTTATTGATAATCTAAGAGAGTTCCAAATAGCGTGCCAAATAGGAGTTTCTCTTAAGATACCACTTGTACCGACAGTGGAAGATACACTTCCGGCTGCTCCAATCCAATAATTTAAAGTCATATTTGAAAGGGAGTAATCGCCTGAGCGAATTATTACTGATTCAAGTGCAAATGATATGAGTGGCATTATACATACAAAAATAAGTACAATGTATAATATAGATGAAATGATGTATTTTCCTACGCCAAGGTCAACTAAAGTTATTTGAGATGATTTGCCTGTAACTGTTGTATATGACTGTCTTTTTCCTATAAATAAATTATTTACAAACATAACTATTGCACCAAGTGCCACCATAAATAAAGCTATTATATAGGCTTGACCGACTGCCGTAGTTTGTAATGTCTTAAGTTTTGTAGTAAGTACATAGAAGTTGACAGGAGAGCCTAAGTATATAGGCACTGCATAAGACCCCATAACACTTGCAAATACTAAAAGAAATGTTGAGAGTATTGCAGGTTTTACAATGGGTAATGTTATCTTCAATAAGATTTTATATCTTGGGGTTTTAAGTATGGTAGCCGCCTCTTCTAAGTTAGCGTCCATATTTTTTAGAATACCACCTATAAATATATAAGCAAAAGGTGCGTAGTGCAGCCCACTTACTATTACTAGTGGAAATAGACCATATACAAACCACTTTGGAGCGGCGATGCCTGTAAGGGCATATATAAAGCCTATTGAGCCTGTTCCTACATTTGGATTTTTAAACATATTGAGCCAAAAAAGAGCTAAAGTCCAAGACGGCAATATATATGGAAATATAAAGGCACTTGATATAAATTTTTTTCCCTTTATATTACTTCTTGTTATAAGCCATGCCACACTGCCACCGAAAATAAGTGCAAATATAGCTGATAAAGTGGCAAGAAGTATTGAGTTTAGCATTGGTTTATAAAAGTTTACCAAGCTATATAAATTGGCTTTTGTAAATAAAAGTTTTTTCCAACTTGCAATAGATATATCGCCTTTTTTCATTCCGGGAGAAATAGCAATATCAGTAGCATGCATTATAAAGGTATGATGAACAAGTTCAATTAATGGATAGAGTGTCAATGCTATTAATATAAATGCAAAAAAGGTAAGAATTATATTTGCAGGTTGAGAAAAAAATGCTTTAATATTATTTTTAGATTTAAGCATAGTTCTCCTTTCAAAGGTAAGTGGAGGGGAATTTATTATTAATGGGGGTTTTCCTCGCCTACGGTGAGGAAAACCCCAAAATATCATTATTACAAAATCCCTATACCCAATTATATTATTTTGAATCAATTACTGACTTATGCAATAAGTTATAAAGTCAAGTACTCCGTCAGAATAAGCCTGCTGCAATGAATTTAAATCTTCTTTAACTAAACATTTTTTCCAAAAATCAAGTTCCTTATCTCCCTCGAGAGATTTAATAGTAGAGTTTGCTGAATAAGTACCTATATCAGCTGCCTTTGTTTGGAATGCAGATTTAAAGCCTTTTTCAGTCATTAAGAAGTAAATAAATAATTTAGCAGTGTAAGGTCTGTCTGTACTACTTATCATCTGTAAATACATTGGATACATAAAACCACTAAAGCAATTAGGTTGTTTATCCTCATAAGCAAGTACCTCTAAATTATCTTGATTTACACTGTCATCACGAAGTTTTGAGTATACTATAAGACCTAAATTACCACCATTTCCATCTGAAAGCTCTGTAGCAATATCTCCGTCGCCTGAACCATATACTACATTCGGTAGATATTTCTTGATGAATTGATAACCTGCATTTTTGCAGTCGCTGTCAAGCACTATATCCTTTCCATAGTATTCCTTATAACTTTCTGCAAGTTTATTTGCCCATTCCTCACTTGTAAGCATTGCAAGGAAGTTTTTATTAACTGATTCCTTGCTTATATCTTTCATAAAAATTTTACCTTTATAGCTATCTTCTGTAAGCTGCCATACATTTTCTATCGGCTTTTCGCCTGAAGTCTTATTATAGATAAATAATTTATTATAATAGTAGCATACCAAAGGGTCTGTATCCTCAGCATGAATTGAATCTCCTAAATAACTTGGAATATAATTTGTAACATAGTCATAAGTTTTAAGTTGTGTGTTAAATAAATAAGAATCTTGTAAAAGTGCTACATCGGCAGTGTCTTTTGTGCCTGCCTCAAGCTCAGTAGTAAGCTTTGTGTATAAGTCCTGTCCACTTTCATTATAAAAGTCGCCATGAATACCGTATTCTTCCTCAAATGCTTTTAATGCTTTTTCAATTCTACTTGTAGGAGAATATACCATAAATTTAGCATCTGCCTTTGCAGCTTCATCTTGTGCGGCCTTTACAAGCTCTTCTAAAGACATTTCATCTTTGTTAGCCTCTGCTTTTGATTCTGTTGTTTTGTTGTCCTCTGCTTTAGTTTCTTCTTTTTTAGCACATGCCACCATAGATAGACTAAGTGAAACCATAAGAGTAGCTGCTAATACATTTTTTAATTTCATAACTTAACCCCCTTATTAATATACTTAATGTTTATTTAACTACATTATAAATAAAAAAGCCTATACATTAGTATATAGACTTTTGACTTTTATCTTTATTATTTTGACTTATTGACTAAAAAAATGTTGTTTATTCGCCCTTTGTATATTTAATATTTTGATATTGGCTTGGGGTCATTTTCATTATCCTCTTAAATATTAGTGAAAAATAATTACTATCTGAAAATCCTACTTGAAATGCTACTTCATTTACCCTTAAATCAAAGTTTTTTAAAAGCTCTGCTCCAACATGAATCCTATAATGTGTCAAATACTGCCCAAAGGTATAGCCTGTTTCTTTCTTAAAGAGTCTACAAAAATAAGCCTCATTTATATCTAGGAAATTTGCTGCTGTAATATTTGAAATGTCATTTTTATAATTATCTCTTACATACTTTAAAATGTCTTTTATATATTTATTGTTTACAGTGATATTTTTATCAGGTAATGTATCAAGCTCAGAAATATCAAAATTTTCATTTAGTTTAGCCTTAAGTTTCTTTATACATTCCTTGAGTTCCTCTATACGAAAAGGTTTTAGAAGATAATCCACCACCTCAAGTCTTAAAGCACTATGAACATAGGTAAATCTTTGATGTGCTGTAAGGAATATATAATTAGTGTCAACATGTTTACTTTTAAGCATTTTTACCATTTCTATGCCATTCATAAGAGGCATTTCAATGTCAGCTATAACAAGATCAGGTCTAAGCCTCTCTATAATTTCAACTCCCTCCTCGCCATTTTTAGATTCGCCTACAACTTCACATTCCATAGTTTCATCAACAAGGGCATTTATAATTCCTTTTCTAACATAATATTCATCTTCTACAACAACTACTTTTAATTTCTCCACAATTTAACCTCGTAATTAGTGTTCTTTTATATGGTTTAGTAAACCACAAGAAAATATATTCTTATCTTTTAACCTATTCTTTCTCCAAGGGAAATGTAAGACTAACTTTTAATCCATTAAGATTTTCAAGTTCTATCCCATAGTTTGCACCATAAGTCAATATTATTCTTCTATGTACATTATAAAGCCCAAGATGAGGAGTTTTATTTTCAATATTGCTTAGATTTGATTTGATTTTATTAAGCAATGTTTCCTCTATACCTGAACCATTATCCTTACAGATAATGCAAATATTTTCATCTACTTTTTTTATACTTATAAATATATCAAGCACCGGCTTATTTCTCATTCCATACTTTATAGCATTTTCCACTATGGGTTGTATTAAGAGCTTTAGCATAAGGCAGTCCTTTAGCTTACTGTCAAGTTCTATATTATAAGTAAATGAATCTCCAAATCTAATCTTAATAATTTCAAGATATTTTCTTATATATTCCAAGTCCTCTGAAATTATTACTTTTTCATTTTGGTCGCTTGTATTATACCTTAGTAGTTCTGCAAGTAAGACTATCATATTTTCAGCAAGTTCAGGAGATATTCTACATATAAATCTTATATTATCAAGGGTATTAAATAAGAAATGTGATTTAAACTGACTTGCTAATTGTCTTACCTGCGTGTATGCAATAGCCTCTGCAAGTTCCTTATTTTCTTCCATTCTCTTTTTTAAACTATGTAACATATAATTGAAATATTTACCTATATTTTCAAATTCAATACTGCTTGAAATGTTGACTTCTTTATTAAGATTTCCCTTTGCCACTTCTAAAAATGCCTCATTTAGCTTACTTATATCCTTAGTAAACTCCGTTGCAATCCTTTCAGAATTATAAAGTTCTATAATAAAGAGCATGCCTATTACTATCAGTGCCGTAACTGCAATTATAAATAATAGTTGTGCTAGGGAGGTATAATCAAAAAACACATGCAAAATGAGATTGTTATTTACAAGTTCTCTATATTTGTGAGTGTATATACCATTATTGAAAAATAATAAATAGCTATTTTTATGAAGTTCTTTTGGAAGTCTGCCTATACCGTCAAATAATGTAGGGTCATTTACACTAAGCCCCCAATAATCACTATTTGTAATAATTATATTTGCGGCAGTTTCGCTTACAGTTTTAACTTTTGATAATTTATTATTAAGTTCATTGCCGTCTATTCTTAGAATTATATAGGCATAAATACCGTCTTTATTGTAGGCAGCTTTTCCTAAAAATAATTTCCTGTCATTTCCCTTTGAGATAGATACTTGTAGGGAGTTTCTATTTTCTTTAATGCTGTCGAGAATATCCCATTGCATAGGGATAAGCTTACTTTCTTCCTCTGTAAAATTACTTTTACTACTTATAAATAATGATTTATTTTTATCAATTATAAAAAGCTCGGCATTTACATCATTTTCAAGAGAAATTTCATATAACTTTTTTAGTATAACTTTTTGCCATGTAATAGATACTTTTGAAACTAATACATTATCCATAGTTACAAGATTTTCTAAATAATTATCATAGCTTTCAAGTAGCTTATTCATTTTTAGTTCTGAGTCATTTAAGATTTTTTTAGTATGGAAATTTACCCATGCCAAACTTAAGAATATTGCTACTAAAATACATATAAACTCAAGTTGCACGGCTCTAAAGAAAAAATGCCTTATAAGAAGTTTTTTTAGATTATTTTTAAACAGGTTTGGAATTTTTGCTTTTTTAAACATTTATTACTCCTAATACTTGTTAGGGAAAATGATATTTTTATTGGGACTGTCGTAAAATCAACCTTTATAAGTAATGTTTTAAGAAATAACTTTACGACAGCTCAAGTAATAGTGTTAAATTTAACTTTATTTTAAAAACTTCCCCTAGGTCCGTATATTTTTAGTATATTTACTATTTTTTCATCAGGAGTAATAAGTATTATTTTTCTGTTAGCATCATTTCCAAGTACAATAGCAAATGATTTGTTGGTTGTATCATTTTCTGAAAAATCAAGCACCTTATAACCTGAAAAGTTTGATTTGTTAAATTGTTCAGCAGGTAAAATTCTACTTACATTCTTTAAATCAAAGTCAAGTAAATGCTTTCTGCTTGATTTGCTAAAAATAACATCAACACTAAAACTTGAATTAAGTACAGAATACTCGTATTCTACTGAGAGTCTTGGAAAAATGTAATAAAATGCAAAAAAGCCAAGAGCAATTACAACAATAGAAAAAAGTGGGTTTGCAAGTGATATTATTAAAAGTAGTACCAATGCTAAAATAGTTATAGTTTTAATAACAAGAGGCATAGCACCTGCTTTTTTACTGACTATTTGCTCGTGATATGTATCATTCATGACCAATCTCCTTTATGAAATTTAAATAATTAACTACCATTGTAGCAATACGAAATGTTATAGCACCGTCAATAGTCTTAATCTCAATTCCTAAAATTTTTTCAAGTTGTTCTATTCTATATACTAAGGTATTTCGGTGCATGTGCAGCTTTCTGGCAGTTTCGGCTATATTAAGATTATTTTCAAGAAAGGTGTTTACTGTATTTTGCATTTCAGTATCAGCTATTAAATTATAATCGGCTTTAAATAGTTCATGTAAAAAATTTTCACATACATTTATAGGAAGATTATAAATAAGCCCGCCAACGCCTAACTTGTCAAAAGGTATTATAGCCTTATCGGAATAAAAAATCATACCGATATTTAGACTTAATTTACAGGAATTATATGCCTTATCAATTTCATTAATATTTAAAAAAGTTTTGCTGTATGATATATGGACTTGAACCATAGCCTCCATAGCAAGGGAATCAACTATTAAGTTGGCAATGTATTCAGAGTTTGTAGTATTGTCCTTTATTTCATAAATGAGTGCAAATTCATCATCATCAATTTTTACAATAATGTTTTTGCTGCCAAAGGGAAATATACCATATAAAATTTCTGAAATTACATTTGAACTATTTTGTTTTGCTTTGATTAAAAATAACTGTCTTTTTTTATTTGGAGTTATCCTAAATCTTTTACAGTATCTATCAAGCTCAACAGTTTCTAATTGACCTTTCATTGCAAGCTTTAAAACATACTCAGCTGAAAACTTTTCTTTGTAGGCATTTGTTGCCATATTGATTTTTTCTAAAGTATTTATTTTGTCATATTCAGATATAGAGTCTATATCAAGTTTTAGACCAGTAAGTTTAAAAAAGTTTTCACTGGCTTTTTTCAATTCTTCCTGCATTAGTCTTTCCTTTAAAAAATACATTTGTAAAAAGGTGTAGCAGACATAATTAATTTTATGTCTGCTACAATTCTAATATTTTAGTTTGTTATAGTCAACATTGTTTCTTTATTAAAGAGATGAATCTTATCCATATCTATTGCAAATACTGCATGGTCGCCTGTTCTTAATTTTGTACGAGGATTTACTCTTGCAGTCATCTGAGTACCTGCAATATCGAAATAGAGGAATACCTCAGCACCTAAAAGCTCATAAACTTTTATGTCAGATTCTATAACAGTATCAGGAGAACTTGCTATAAATACCTCTGAATCATGTATATCTTCCGGACGAACACCAAGTATAACTGTTTTCTTGTTATAACCTCCGTCAATAAGTGCCTTTGCCTTTCCAACAGGAACTTTTAATGTGTAATTTTCAACATTTAAGAATACATCATTTCCCTTAACCTCAACTTCTGCATCAAGGAAGTTCATTTGAGGAGAACCGATGAAACCTGCAACAAACTGATTACATGGTTTATTGTAAAGGTTTTGAGGAGTATCAACTTGTTGAACAATACCGTCTTTCATAACTACAATTCTTGTACCAAGTGTCATAGCCTCTGTCTGGTCATGTGTTACATAGATAATTGTTGCACCAAGTCTTTGATGAAGTTTTGAAATCTCAATACGCATTTGAACTCTAAGTTTTGCATCAAGGTTTGATAAAGGCTCGTCCATAAGGAATACCTTAGGACTTCTTACTATTGCACGTCCCATAGCAACACGTTGTCTTTGTCCTCCTGAAAGTGCCTTAGGTTTACGATCAAGTAACTTGTCAAGGTCAAGTATCTTAGCGGCATTACGAACTGCCTTATCAATCTCATCCTTAGGAACTTTACGAAGTTTAAGTGCAAATGCCATGTTGTCATAAACTGTCATATGTGGATATAGAGCGTAGTTTTGGAATACCATTGCAATATCCCTGTCCTTAGGCTCAACATCATTTACTACCTTACCGTCAATCTCAAGTGTACCACCTGTAATATCTTCAAGACCTGCTATCATACGAAGTGTTGTAGATTTACCACAACCTGACGGCCCTACGAAAATGATAAACTCCTTATCATCAATGTCTAAATTAAAATCCTGAACTGCTCTAAAACCATTAGGATATTGTTTTTCAATTCCCTTTAATGATAAACTTGCCATAACTGCCTCCAAATATAAGTGTAATAGTGCTATAAAATAACTAATTATTCTAATTAATCAGTTCACTAGCGACATATCATTAGTATAAATGCACAAGGAATATAATTCAATATAAGAACTAACTAAAAAATAGCTATAAACATTGTCAAAATAACGAAAAGTGTATTTTATAATGTAATATAGACTTTCTCTTACAAAAAGTTTACATTTGTTAATATCTCTTGTATAATGTTATTCAGTCTATGAAAACGTATACTTAAATAAATGATAGGAAAGGAAAAAATAAACTTTTCCAAATAAAAGGAGAGGAAAATGAAGAAAAAAACTAAACTATATCTTATTTTAGCTACTACTGCATTAGTTTTTGTAGGTTGTAGTAAAGGCAACAAGAAAGAAAGTGTTTCTACTTCTGAAGTAGCAAATGAAACAAAGCAAACAAAAAAAGACGATTCAAAATATAGGGTTAGTAGAGAAGAAACAGACGGACCTGCAAAACACATGGATTCATCTGTAAAGGCAAGTACAAGAGAAACACCTGAAAATAAAGCACCTGACCCTAATGCAGCCGACCTTTCAATAGTTTCAGTATATATGCCTGTTTCTGATTCAGAGGTAGGTTTAACAATGAGTATGGACGGAATAGCGTCATTAGAACCACAAAATATAATTGGTAAACTTATAGAATATAAGGTGCTGCCTGAGGGAACAAAGGTAAATGCTTTTGACTTAGGAAATGGTAAGGCAACCCTTGATATATCAGAAATTGATACAAGCGATAAGAGAGTCGTAACATCAGTTGCAAATACATTTATAGAAAATATGGAATTAGATTCAATAACAATTTTAATTAATGGTGCAGAAAATGCTGATACCAAAGATTTGACATTTAACAGTGATTATACCAATTTAGCAAAATAGCTGTAAGTAATACCAGGGAGGAAATTATGAGCAAAAAAACATATTATTTAACTACTGCAATAGCGTATGCCTCAGGCAAACCTCATATTGGAAATACCTATGAGATAGTACTTGCTGATGCAATAGTAAGATTTAAAAGAGAAGAGGGCTTTGATGTATTCTTTCAAACAGGAAGTGATGAGCATGGTCAAAAGATTGAAAATAAAGCAAAAGAGGCAGGAAAAGAAACTCAAGAGTTTGTAGATGAAAGAGTTGCAGAAATAAAGAGAATATGGGATTTAATGGACACCTCTTATGATAAGTTTATGAGAACAACCGACCCATATCATAAAAAGCAAGTTCAAAAGATTTTTAAGAAATTCTATGAGCAAGGGGATATATATAAGGGCTATTATGAGGGGCTTTACTGCACACCTTGTGAATCATTTTATACTGAAAGCCAGCTTGTTGACGGAAAATGTCCTACCTGTGGCAGAGAGGTACAACCTGCAAAAGAGGAGGCATACTTTTTTAAGATGAGTAAGTATGCAGACAGACTCATTGAACACATCAATACTCACCCTGAGTTCATACAGCCTGTTGCAAGAAAAAATGAAATGATGAATAACTTCTTACTTCCGGGCTTACAAGATTTATGTGTTTCAAGAACCAGCTTTAAATGGGGGATTCCGGTAGACTTTGACCCAAGCCATGTAACCTATGTTTGGCTAGATGCACTTACAAACTATATTACAGGTGTCGGCTTTGATGCTGACGGAAACCATGACGAAAAGTATACAAAATATTGGCCTGCTGACTTACATTTGATAGGTAAGGATATAATTAGATTCCATACTATCTATTGGCCGATATTTTTAATGGCACTTGACATTCCACTTCCAAAACAAGTCTTTGGACACCCATTTTTAATTCAACAAGGCGAGAAAATGAGTAAATCAAGTGGAAATGTTATTTACGCAGACGATTTAGTTGATTTATTTGGGGTTGACCCTGTAAGATATTTTGTATTACATGAAATGCCTTTTGAGCATGACGGTGTTATAAGCTGGGAATTAATGGTAGAAAGATATAACTCAGACTTAGCTAATATCTTAGGTAATCTAGTAAGCAGAACTATCGCCATGAGCAATAAATATTTCGGTGGAGTACTTACAAATAGCAATGTAGCCGACAGTTTTGATAATGACCTAAAAGAAGTAGTACTCAAAGAAGTCGACATTATAAGAAAGAAAATGGATGAACTCAGAGTTTCAGACGCAATGAGTGAACTTTGGAATATATTTAAACGATGTAATAAATATATCGATGAAACCACACCTTGGATTTTAGCAAAAGAAGAAGATAAAAAAGAAAGATTACAAACCGTACTTTACAATCTTGCAGAGGCTATCACAATAGGTGCATCACTACTAGAAAGCTTTATGCCTAGCACCTCAAAGAAAATACTTTCTTTATTAAATGTGGAAAAGAGAAGTCTTAGTGAAATGGATACATTTGGACTAATAAAATCAGGTACTAAAGTATCAGAAAATCCGGAAATTCTTTTTGCAAGACTTGATATAAATGAAATACTCTCAAAGGTAGAAAGCAAAAAAGAAGTAAAAAAAGAAGTAGCACCTGCTAGTGAAAGCCATGAATTTATGGACATTGAAAATAAAGAAATAATAGAATACGAAGACTTCGATAAACTACAAATTCAAGTAGGAAAGATTATAAGCTGTGAAGAAGTTAAAAAGTCCAAGAAACTACTCTGTTCAAAGGTGCAGATAGGCTCTAGCACAAGACAAATTTTAAGTGGATTAAGACAGTGGTATAAGGCTGAAGATATGGTAGGCAGAGAAGTTGTTGTTTTAGTAAACCTAAAACCTAGAACTATGGCAGGAATGGTGTCAGAGGGAATGATACTATGTGCAGAAGATGAAAATAATAATTTATCACTAATTTCCCCTAGTACATCTATGATTTCCGGTTCTGTTATATGTTAAGAAAACTAAATGCATCACAACTAAAAATAATAGCTTGCATTACAATGCTAATAGACCATATAGGAGCAGGTTTTATATTTTATTTACCTGATAACTTTAAAAATGTAGATATTTGGTATACAATGTGTAGAAATATAGGAAGACTTGCTCTTCCTATATTTTGTTATATGATAGTTGAAGGCTTTGTTTATACAAGCAGTAAAAAAAGATATATAGTAAGAATGTTGACATTTGCAATATTATCAGAAATTCCATTTGATTTAGCATTTAATGACACTTTGATATACTTAGGACATCAAAATGTAATGTTTGCATTTGTACTTTCCTTGATAATGCTATCACTTGTTGAAAAAAATGATTTTAGAAAAAATGCCTCTACTAAAATTAAGCTTATAATAGATATTGTAATAGCTATTATATTCGCAGGGATTGGTCAGCTAACTAAAGTTGATTATTTTTGGTTTATACCTTTATTAATATTTGTGCTTTATAAAGCTAGAGGCGATAAAAAAACTCAACTCATAGCCGGAGCAATAACGTATTATTGGGAAGTTATTGGAATGTTTTCATTTTTGATATTAGCACTTTACAATGGAGAAAAAGGTAAATCAAGTAAGTATTTATTTTATATTTTTTATCCATTACATCTTTTGATAATATGGCTTGCAAGGCTATGTGTGGGGTATTGCTTTAATATGTAGTAAATAGATTTGTGCAGGGTTTAACTGAGATTAGCTGTATTTTGATAAGGTATAAATTAAAATGGCTGACAATATTCTAAAATTACAGTAAAATATGATAGAAATATAGTTAGGAGGAGTATGAATGAACTATATAGGATCTAAATTATCATTATTATCATTTATAGACTTAGTTGTAGAAAATTTAGGTTTAAGTGGAGATATTGTTTTTTGTGATATATTTGCAGGCACAGGAGCTGTTTCAAAATATTTTAAAAATAAGGGTTATAAAATAATATCAAATGATATTCAGAATTATAGTTATGTTACTATTAAACATTTGATAGGAAATAACCTTGAATTAAAGTTTAAAAAATTATGCTCAAAGGGAATATCTCCTTTTTATTATCTAAATAGTCTTAGTGGAAAAGAGGGTTTTATATATAATAATTATTCTGCTGGAGGAACTAAGTACTCAGAATACAATAGATTGTACTTTACTGATGAAAACTCAAAAAAAATTGATGCAATAAGAATTCAAATAGAGAATTGGAAGAATGAAGAATTAATAAATATAAATGAATATAACCATTTAATATCTTCTTTAATTGAAAGTGCTGACAAAGTGGCAAATACAGCTTCTGTATATGAGGCATTTTTAAAAAAAATTAAGAAATCTGCACAAAAAGAATTGGTATTAACTCCTATTGAAACAATAACTTCTAATATAGAACATGAAATTTTTAATGAAGATGCTAATAAATTAATTAGAAAAATTGAAGGAGATATTTTATACTTAGATCCACCATATAATACAAGAAAATATAATACAAACTATCATATACTAGAGACAATTTCATTATATGATAATCCACCAATCAAAGGTATAACTGGAGTTAGAATAGATGATAGTAAAAAATCTTTATATTGTAGTAAAAGAGAAGCAAAAGAGGCTCTTGATGATTTAATAAAGAATGCAAAATTTAAGTATATTTTATTAAGCTATAACAATGAGGGGATAATAAGTATAAATGATATTCAAGACATAATGAGTAAATATGGTGGTTATACAAGCTATAAGAAGGAATATAAACGTTTTAAGGCTGATAAAGATTCAAATAGAAAACATAAGGAGGGGGCAGTGTATGAGTATATTCACTGTTTAGAAAAAAATGACTAAGATTAATGATATTGACTTAAAAAAGTGGAAAGAATATAATGATATAATTACAGATAGTTTATGGATAATTTCAGAAAGGGACTCATTTGGTGAGAATAGGGGAGATTATCACGGTAATTTCATCCCACAGATACCATATCAAATGTATAAGAGATATTTAAGAAGAGGAGAATGGTTAATTGATCCATTTTTAGGAAGTGGAACATCGATAATAGAATCTAAAAAGTTAGGAATAAATGCAGTTGGTGTTGATATATCATTAGATGCAATCAACATATCAAAGTCAAGAATAGTTAAAACTGTCGGAGAAGTTAAAAATATTTTAATTAATGGAGATAGTTCTTCTCTTGATTTCAAAAGTATATTATTAGAAAATAAAATAGAAAGTATTCAATTTGCAATTTTACATCCTCCATATTGGGATATAATACAATTCAATGAAATAAATGGGAATTTAGCTTTAGAAGATACTTTAGAAGGATTTTTAAAGAAATTTTCTAAGGTGGTTGATAACTGCGTAAATATTCTTGATAGTAATAGATATATAGCTGTGATAATAGGAGACATATATAAAAATAGCGAGTGGATACCATTACATTCTTATATGATTAATTTATTGCAAGAAAAAAAAATGATTTTAAAGTCTATAGTTGTTAAAAACATGGGTGAAACAAAGGCAAAACAAAATCAGCGTGCTCTATGGAGATATAGGTCTTTATTAGGAGGATTTTATGTTTTCTCCCATGAGTATATTTTAATTTTTAAAAAAGGTAAATAAGAGATATTTTTAATTCAGAGCTTTCTCGTATTTATTATACAAAAACAAGTTTAGGAGTACTAAAACTAAACTTGTTTTTTTGTCTTTTTTAATTATTGATTTCTATAATATCACTATAGACTGTGTGAACATTACTATTATGGTCATTGATATTTAATATGTTATGACTTTCAGGATTATTTATGAAAGTATTTAACCAGTTCTTTATTTCAACTTCTATCTTGTCGAAATTTGACTTTAATCGTAAGTTATTTTCTCCATTACATACAATGAATAATCTGTTACGCATATGCATTCTTTGTTCTTGTGATTGATTCATATAGAACCATTTAATTAGTTCGTTTTTATCATTAATTTTTGATAAGTTATATATAGTTGATTGGATTTTTAACTTTTTAGGGTAAACTGTTACTTTTAAATCGAATGGAATACCATTAATATAAAAATCAACATATTTATTCTTTTTATCTATTTCCTCAACTGCTCCAAGGTTACAAAAAATTTTTTCACAAGTTTTTGAAGTGTGAAAATTATACCATCTATGAATAATATAAGACTCATCTAGCCCATAAAGCTGTATTTGTTCCAATAGACTTTTAAAATCATTTGTGTAGTATATAAAATTTGATATTTTGTCATACCTATTACTTTGTGTAGGCCAATTAAATAGATTATTTTGTTCAATATAATAGTATGCCCTATCTAATTCTTTTTGTATTTTATTATACATATATTACTCCCTCATCAATCATCTTTAAAATGTTTTTCATGTTAAATCTGAATTTAAAATTATCTCTATTATTGTGAACTTGAAATTCACCAATTGATATATTATTGTATTTTAAAGTGTTGCTTTCATTCCAAGTCATTAAAGTCTGTGTAAAAGAAAATTTATCTTTATCCCAAGTTGGAGCTTTTATTTTTTCTAAAACAACAAAATTAGGTTTTTTTGAAATATTTCCTTTAGCATCTAAAATATTAAAAAAATAAATCATGTAATCGCAATGAAATAAATAAATCCAATATTTATTGATAACTTTATCAATGTTATAAAAAGTAAAATCTTTGAAAAGTTTTGCTCTTGATTGATAGTCTTCAGGAATTTGAGATGAGAAAAACTCGCTGAAGTGTTGAAAATAAGTATTTGATGTAGGTTGACCAACAATTTGAGGTGCTACTTTTCCTAAATCTTTTTTATTTGATTTAACAGATAGTGTTCTTCCATCAGATAAAATAAAATCTGTATCATTTTGGTTTTCTGCAACTAATATTTTGGGTGTAGGTATTCTGTTTTTTATAAAAATATCTTCAATATAAGGAGACAATAGTCCTATTATTTTACTATCTCCTCTATCTATATAATTTTGATTTACTGGAATATTAAAGGTATTTGCTATTGCAATTTCAGCTGAAATACCAATAATTTCTGTTTTAAAGTCATCTAAATTATACATAATACACCTCCTAATTAATTTATTATTATTATAACAAAACTTGAAAAAACTGTAATAAGTTGTAAAATAAAGTATCAGTATAAAAAATAAAGGTATTAAACAAAAACTATGGTAAATTCATTACTGTAAGAAATGAAAAGGGGGGATTAGGTAATCTCTATAAATGATTGTACAAGAAAAATAGAAAAAGGTAAACACTTAATATTAGTATAAATAGGTCATATAGAAGTTTATTTGAAATTTTGTAAGATTAAGAACTATATAGCAGAGTAGATAGTATAATATAGGATTGTAATTAACAACTATTTAAAGAAAATTAAAAAATAATAAGGAATGGATATGTTTGAACTAACAAAAGAACAACAAGAAATATTTAAAATTGCAGATAATCACATAATAGACACACATTTACATTACAATGATAAGGAGTTTAATGAAGATAGGGATAGTTTAGTAAATGCCCTACCTAATTATGGAATTAGTAAAGTTGTAAATATCGGTACAGATGTAGAAACCTCAAAAGCATCAATAGCACTTGCAAAAAAGTATCAAAATGTCTATGCAACAGTTGGAATACACCCAAGTGAAATCCCTGAAAATTTAGAGGAAAGTTTAGTAGAGATTGAAAAACTTTGCAAGGAAGATAAGGTAGTTGCACTTGGAGAAATAGGCTATGATTACTATTGGGACGATACTAAAAAAGAGTTGCAAAAACTTTGTTTTAAAAAACAAATTGATATAGCAAGAAGAAATAACTTGCCGATAGTAGTTCATTCTAGGGAGGCTGCAAAAGATACATTTGATACATTAAGAAATGAAAGAGTTAATGAAATAGGGGGAGTAGTGCATTGCTACTCTTATGGTGTTGAACATGCACTTGAATATGTTAAAATGGGGCTTTTCATAGGAATAGGAGGAGTTTGTACTTTTAAAAACTCAAAAAAGATTAAAGAGGTTATATCTCAAATACCTATTGAATCAATAGTATTAGAAACTGATTCGCCTTATCTTGCACCTGCACCTTTTAGGGGAAAGAGAAACTGTTCTTTATATCTGCCTTATGTTATATTAAGTATAGCAGAGATAAAAAATATTTCTGCTTTAGAAGTTATTGAAAAGACTTATGCAAATGCTTATAAACTATATCATAAACTAGGTTGAGGAAAGTATGAGTAATTTAGGAACACCTGAAAAGACACTTGAGATAATTGGAAAATACGGTTTTCATTTTCAAAAAAAGTATGGACAAAATTTTTTGATTGAAAAAAATATCATTGAAAATATTATAAGCAGTTCAGGTATTGATAAAGATGATTGTGTTTTAGAAATAGGCCCAGGAATAGGGACAATGACTGAATATTTATGTAAAAATTCAAAATTTGTGATAGCTGTTGAGATAGATAAAAATTTGATTCCAATACTTGAAGAAACATTAAAGGATTATGATAATAAGATTATTATTAATCAAGACATTTTAAAGACTGATATTTCAGATTTAAGTCTAAAATATAATAATGGAAAACCGATAAAAGTAGTTGCAAATCTGCCTTATTACATAACTACGCCTATTATAATGGGACTTTTTGAAAAAAATGTACCTCTTAAAAGCATTACTGTAATGATACAAAAAGAGGTTGCAGATAGAATGAGAAGTAAACCAAAGACCAAGGATTATGGAGCATTGGCACTTGCAGTGCAGTTTTACTCAAAGCCTGAGGTAATAGCAGAAGTTTCTAAAAACTGCTTTATTCCAAGACCTAAGGTATCTTCCTCAGTTATAAAACTTACTAAGTTTGAAAAGTCGCCTATAAATGTGAAAAATGAAAAATTTATGTTTAAAGTTATAAGGGCTGCATTTAACCAAAGAAGAAAAACCTTGCAAAATGCTTTGAGTACACTTGACATTAAAATAAAAAAAGAAGAGCTTTTAGAAATATTTAAGGAACTTAATTTAGAAGAAAAAGTAAGGGGTGAGGCACTTACATTAGACGAATTTGCCAGGTTGGCAGATAGATTATATGAGATTTCTAAAAATAATAAGAATTAAATAAATGATTGTATAAATTTACATAGCGTACTACTTATTAGTTTGGTATAATTAACTTTGACACTATTTACTATTAAGGAAGAATATATGAGCGATAGATTTAAGAAAAGTAGAGGTAAGAATGCAAATATAAATAAGATTCTTACCAATAAAAAATATCTTGCAGTGGGAGCATCAGTTTTATTTATTGGAGGAGTGGCTGTATTAGCAGGAGTATCCTCGAATAGGGCAAAAACATCAACAAGTAAAAATACTACTGCAAATTCAACTGTAAATGAAAGTACTCAACTAGCAGAGTCCATAGCGGCAGAAACTGACAGCCTTTCAATTACTGACAGTAAAGTAGATAATGTAGCAATTACCCCACTTAGTGCAAATGGTGCAGTATTTCCTGCACTTAATATAGCATTGCCTGATACAGAACCAATACCTGAGTTTTTAAGACTGGGAACAACACATTCCATTGTAGCAGATTTACAAAGAAGACTTATGGAACTTGGTTTTATGGAAAATGATGAACCTACCGAATACTTTGGTAGCGTTACAGAGGCAGCTGTTAAAGTATTTCAAAGGCAAAATAACCTGGCACAAGACGGAATTATAGGACATGCTACATTAGATATGATTATGGCTAATGATGCAAAATACTATGCGGCTAAAAATGGAGATACAGGTTCTGACATTGCACGCATACAAAATCGTCTTTACGAACTAGGGTACTTAGTTTCAGAGGGAGAAATTACAGGAAATTTTGGTGATAAAACAGAAGAGGCTGTTAAGAAAATGCAGTCTGTAAATAGCCTTGAGCAAGACGGAAAAGTAGGACTTCATACATTAAACTTAATTTATTCAGATGAAGTAAAAGCAAATATGCTTGCTTATGGAGAAAAAAGTGATATTGTTTTGGCAGTCCAAAAAAGACTTTATGAGCTTGGTTATATGACAAGTACACCTGACGGTACTTATGGAGAAGATACTAATATAGCAGTTAAAATATTTCAGTCTAAAAATGACCAAGTTGTTGACGGTTATTTAGGGCCGTCTACAAGACTTGCTATTATGTCAAATGATGCCAAAGCAAATGGTCTTACACTTGGCGATAGCAATGAACAAGTTATAAAAGTTCAATCCCTTCTTGCAAAGTGGGGATATATGACAACAGCAGCCATATCAGGATATTATGGAGAGTCAACAGTTGATGCTGTAAAAGCATTTCAATCAAGAAATTCAATTTCTGCTGACGGTTCTGTGGGGGCAATGACGATTGCAAAACTTACTTCTGATAATGTAGTAAGACCTGCACCTCCTGAAACAAGACCTGCTCCAAGAAGAAATAACTCAAATAATTCAAATGGCTCAAAGAAAAAGAATACACCGGACACTCCACAACCTGCACCTGCTTATACAGGAGGGGGAGGAGTTGGCACACTTATTTCAGTGGCATCTTCTCAAATAGGTACACCTTATGTATGGGGTGGTAAGAGTCCGGGAGGATTTGACTGTTCAGGCTTTGTGTACTGGGCTTTAAATCATGCCGGTGTAAGCCAATCATATCTGACAAGTTCAGGTTGGAGAGGGGTTGGAAGATATACTAGAATTAGTAATTATGGAGATTTGAGAGCAGGAGATATAATAGTCGTAAGTGGACATGTTGGCATAGTCGCTGGAGGTGGTGAAGTTATAGATGCCTCATCTTCAAATGGTAGAGTTGTAAGAAGATCGCTAAGTGGTTGGTGGGCAAACAACTTTATTGTAGGTTGGAGAATATTTTAGTTAAAGAGCTGATACTTTATAGATAGTAGATTATCTAAAGAGTATCAGCTTTTTTGGGGAATTCAGGTTAAGCGATTAAAATTATTTATATTTTAAATGAGTATATTTTTTTTAGGAAGAGAAATAATATATAAAAATATCATTTATAGATACTTATAAATAGTGCATATTTTTCTTATAGAATAAAATGAGTAAGAGAATAGAAAAAAATCACAATAAAAATAAAATCTACTATTGACATATATAAGATTAAGAGTTATTCTCTTACATGAAGTTAGTTAAACGTTTAAATAATTAAGCTATTTATAGGAGAAAAGCCCAATGTTAAAAAGAGCAACTCTAAAAGATGTAGCAAAGCAAGCAGGGGTTAGTGTGGCAACTGTATCTTATGCTATAAATGGGAAAAAAAGTATTTCAGAGCAAACAAAACAAAGAATATTTAGAGTGATTGAAGATTTAAATTATGTTCCTGATTTAAGTGCAAGAAGTCTATCTAGTAGAGATTCAAAGTTGATAGGAGTTATAATTCCACAAACTGAACCGGGAAGTAGGTTAAGTTTACAAAATAATTTTTATAGTGAGATTATAGCAAGTATTGAATATCATGCTAGACATAATGGTTATCATATTATTATTTCTGCAACAGATATAAATGAAAGCTATATTACTCTTGCAAAAGAGAGAAATTTAGACGGAATAATTGTAATTGGAATGTACCCCGATGAATTTTATAAACAACTGAAAAAAACAGAAATACCAATAGTTTTAGTTGATAGTTACTGTAATGATCATTATTACCATAGTGTTAGAATTGATGATGTTTATGGCAGCTTTTTAGCAACAAATTATTTAATCCAACAAGGTCATAAGAAAATAGCATTTTTTTGTGGGCAAATTAAGGAAAATGGAGTAATAAAAAAACGCTTGAGTGGTTACAAACAGGCACTAGAGGAAAATAACATTGAATATGATATATCAAAAGTTTATGAGGGAAATGTTGACTATGAAAGTGGTATAGAGCTTGCAAAAAAGTTATATAAAAATGGGCTTGATGTTACAGCTATTGTAGCAACAGCAGATATATTAGCTATTGGAGCTATAAAGGGACTTTATGAAGTAGGAGTAAAAGTTCCTGATGATATATCAATTATTGGCTTTGATGATTTGGAAGTTTCTAGGTATTTAATTCCGGGACTTACAACAATAAGACAAGATATATCAGAAAAAGGCGAAAAAGCAATACAGTTATTATTAAATAATATTCAGGATTCAGAAATAACCAAAAGGGAAATTATTATACCTGTAAGGATTGTAGCAAGGGATTCAGTGAAAAAAAATATTTAGAGAAAAATAAATAGGAGGATAACATGAAAAATATAAAAAAGATTGCATTATCACTAGCATTTACTACTTGTATAGTTACAGTTTTAGGTTCTTGTGGAGCAAAGGAAAATAAAACTGATTCAACACAAAATAATTCTTCAGAACAAAAAAATGATAGTATTAATATTATATTTGCTCAGTATTCAGGTTCAGGGGAAAATGAAGAGTATCTAAAGAAAATGATAGATAACTACATGAAAGAAAATAGTAATGTGAAAATAGAATTGCAAACTTATGGTTATGATGATTATTTTACACAGATGACAGCAAAAGTATCAGGAGGTCAAGCTCCGGATGTATTTGAACTGGACTATCAAAATTTTGTCCCTTATGCAAAAAAGGGTGTATTAATGCCTTTAGATGAAATTTTGAAAGAAGAAAAAATTGACACATCAATATATAATGACATGGCACTTAAGGCATTTAACACAGACAAAACACAGTATGGCGTGCCAAATAGTTTTTCTAATGTAGTATTAATCTATAATAAAAACTTATTTGATCAAGCAAAGGTTGATTATCCAAAAGATGATTGGAAATGGGAAGATGCTATGGCAGCGGCAGAAAAAATTAGAGCATTAGGAGATAATATTTTCGGCTATTATCATCCGATTTCATTCAATGAGTTTTATAAAACTGTAAAACAAAATAATGGAAGTTTATTTAATGATGATTTTTCTAAATTTACAATTAATACTCCTGAAAACATTGAAACATTAAAATATATGGTTGATATGCAAAGAAAAACAAATGTAATGCCTACACAGGAACAACTTGCAGGAATGGGAGATTGGGATTTATTTGAATCAGGTAGACTTGGTATGATTATAACGGGAATTTGGGCATTTCCTGAGTTTACAAAAAACTGTGATTTTGATTGGGATATTGTAGTTGAACCTGGACATACACAAAAGGCAACTCACTTTTTCTCAAATGGATATGTGATTTCTAAAGATAGTAAAGTTGCAAATGAGGCGGCAAAATTTATTACATACATTTCTTCTAATAAAGAATCAACTCAAATTCGTTTAGAGGGAGCATGGGAATTACCTCCGGTTCAGGATACAGATATTATCTCACAATACAAAAAGAAAATACCTCCGGCAAATAGAGAGGCAGTTTTTAAGAGTTTAAATTATCTTGTAACACCTCCAGTAATTACTCAATATGCAGAGTTACAAGATATTGTAAACAAGCATCTTAATATGGCGGCATCAGGTGAAGTAACTCCTGAAAAGGCACTTGAAGATATGCAGACTGAGTGTGAACAAAAAATAGATTTATCAAAATAATTTGTTTCAGAGGGATAGAATGAATCATCAGTCTTTTTAGAGGAGAGGAAAAAGAAAAATGAGAAGTTCTAGGTTAGCAAATTGGAAAACAGCATTGATGTTTTTACTTCCAAGTTTTATTGGCTTTATTATTTTTAGCGTTATTCCTATGATTATGCAGATATTTATAAGCTTTACAAGTTGGGACGGATTAAAGGAATTAACATTATTAAGTGATTTTAAAGGTTTCATGGATACTTTTTTTATAGGAATTAGTAACTATGTTGAAATCTTTACTTCTAAAGAGTTTTATCAAGTTATTGGTAATACATTATTTTTTATAGTTTTGTATATACCATTAATGCTCATAACATCAATGCTAGTTGCATTAATTTTAAATAGTAAGTTAAAAGGCATAGGTATATTTAGAGTTTTATACTATATTCCTGTTATTACATCTTGGGTAGCAGGAGCTTTGATTTGGAAATGGGTTTTGAGTCCGGAATATGGTGCAGTAAATAATATTTTGGCATTAATTGGAATTAAAGGGCCAACTTGGCTACAAAGTCCAATTTGGGCAATGCCGGCAATAGTACTTGCATCTGTATGGAAAGATATGGGATATTTTGGGTTAATGTTAATGTCAGGACTTCAAGGAATTAATTTGGAGTACTACGAGGCAGCTAGCATTGACGGAGCAGGAAAACTAAAGCAGTTTACACAAATTACTCTTCCATTATTAAGTCCTGTAATATTTTTTGTACTTATAATTAGTTTGGTAAATTCATTTCAATTATTTACACAGATAATAATTATGACACCTGATGGTGGAGCACAAGGTTCAACCATGGTAATGGCAGAGAGAATATATAAGTATGGTTTTCGTTATTATAAAATGGGAATGGCATCTGCATATAGCTGGGTTTTATTTGCTATTTTATTATTACTTACATTTTTACAGATGAAATTGCAAAAGAAGTGGGTAAATTATGAGAACTAATGTAAATAAAAAAATACTGATTTATATTTTTGGAATAACTATGGCTATTATAGTATGTATTCCATTTTATTGGATGATTATTACTAGTTTAAAAGGTAAAGGTGCAATTATGAGTATTCCGGTAGAATGGATACCTAAAAAGCCTACTTTAAATGCATATAAGAAACTATTTGAAATGCCGGATTTTTTAAAATCAATTTTTAATAGTTTTTATGTATCTATTGCTTGTACTTTTGTAAGACTATTTTGTGCTGCAATGGCGGCATTTGCACTTACAAAAATACCATTTAAAGGACAAAGTAAGATATTTGGAATATATCTTACTGCACTTATGATTCCGGCACAGATAACTTTTATTCCATTGTTTATAATTATGACAAGCATGAAATTAACCAATAATTTAAGTTCATTTATGCTTTTACAGCTGTTTAATGCTTTTGCAATATTTATGTTTAGGCAAAAAATGATGACAATTAATGACGCATATATTGAGGCTGCAATTATAGACGGTGCAAATATGTGGGAAGTTTTTATTAAGATTGTATTACCTATGAGTTCAAGTACAATAGCAACTCTTTCTATTCTTGCTTTTATGGATTTGTGGAATGATTATTTACTTCCATTAGTATTAATAAGTGATCATACAAAGTTTACATTACCTATATTATTAAGTACATTATCAGGACAGTATAAAAATCAATATAATTTAACAATGGCAGGTTCACTAGTATCAATAGTGCCGATTTTAGTTATTTACATTTTTGCTCAAAAATATTTTAAAGAGGGACTTACATTGGGAGGTGTAAAAGGTTAGTTATGATTCAGTGGAAACCAAGTTTAGAGAGTGAAAACTTTTTAATACAGGAAAAAGAAAGAGAGATTACTGCTAAATGGGATAAAGAAAATAGTACTTTAACAATATATTTGCCATACAATGGAGTATATGGCTTAGGAGAAAGATTTAATGGAATAAATCAATTTGGTAAAAAAGTAGTGATAGAAGTATTTGAGAAATTCTGTAATCAAGGAAATGTTTCTTATTGTCCTATGCCATTCTTTTTTACAGATACTAATTTTTCTTTATTTGTTGTTACAGGAGCAGTATGTACCTTTGACTTTAGTAAGAATGGAGAAATTAACGTTACTGCACCAAAGGATTGTAAATTTATTTTTAATTTTGGAACACCTAAAAGCATGCTAGCCGATTTTATAAATTTTTTTGGAACACCTAAACTACCTCCGGAATGGACATTTGGTATATGGATTTCTGCTAATCATTGGGATAGTCAGGCTAAAACAGAAAAACAGATTGAGCTATTAAAACAATATAAATTCCCTGCAACAGTCATAGTTTTAGAGGCTTGGAGTGATGAGGCTACATTTTACATATTCAATGGTGCAAAATATATTCCTAAGCAAAATGGAGAACCACACAACATAGCTGATTTTGATTTTAGTGATAGTTTGTATTGGCAGAACCCATTATCAATGATTAAAAAATTACATGATGAGGGATTACATTTAGTGCTTTGGCAGATTCCGGTATATAAAAAACAAGGAACTGATGAACTACCAAGTATCCAAAATGAATTAGACTGTATAGATGCTGTAAGTAGAGGGCTTTGTGTGCATAATATAGATAAAACCCCATATAAAATTCCGAAAGGACATTGGTTTGAAGATTCTATGATTCCTGACTTTACAAATCCGGAAACTTGTAAAACATGGTTTGAAAAGAGGAAGTATTTACTTGATTTAGGAGTAGACGGATTTAAAACTGACGGTGGAGAATTTATATATAATGATGACATTATCCTATTTAATGGAATGACAGGGAAAGATTATCATAACTATTATGCTAAGGATTACACAGAGGCTTATACTAACTTTATAGGAGAAAGTAGAGTGTTGTTTAGCAGGGCAGGGTATTTAGGTCAACATACGACTCCTTGTTTATGGTCAGGAGATCAACAATCTACAAATGAGGAATTAAGGCATGTACTATCAGCAGGTCTTAGTGCGGCACTTAGTGGAATTATCTTTTGGGGCTTTGACATTGGAGGTTTTGCAGGTACCTTGCCAAGTGCAGATTTATATTTAAGAGCAACTAAACTAGCTTGTTTTGTACCTATAATGCAGTGGCATTCTGAGCCTGACGGTGGTCAGTTTAAAGAACTTATGCCAAGCAAAGAAACTAATAATGAACGAAGTCCATGGAATATAGCAAATGCTTATAGTGATTTTAAATTGCTTGAAGAATTACGTTTTTGGCATTGGCTAAGAATAAACTTATACCCTTATCTAGTTTCTACCGGAAAAAAATGTGTTGATGAAAATATACCTATGATTCGTCCTTTGATTTTAGAGTGGAATGAAGATATAGCTGTAAATGAAATAGAAGATGAGTTTCTTCTTGGAGATACATTACTTGTTGCACCATTATTAGAAGAAAATTCTCATTCTCGAGAGGTTTATTTACCTAGTGGAATATGGTATTCACTTTTTACAAGGGAAAGATTTGAGGGAAATCGATATATTAGGACAAAAGCTGACATGAAGTTTCCTGTATTTTTAAGAGAGGGATTTATTTTACCTCTTTTAGTTGAAAAAATTGAAAATTTAGGTAAACCAATAGAAAATTGGATAGACAAAAAAAATATTACTATATTGCCAGTAGGAGAAAAAGGAGAAGGTAGTTTCTTTTTTGAGGGAAAAGTTATAAGCTGTAATTGGGAACATGACTTTGTAAATATAAAAGGAGCAGATACATTTAACATATCAATAGTTAGGATATAAATTTAGTTTATGAATTAGGCTAGGGATTATAAGCCTTAAATATTGGAGAGTTTATTAGTTAAATAAAGAGGAATGAATTTAGGCTAAACTAAATTCATTCCTTTTTGGGTAATTGAGGGGGAGATTGTGTATTGTGGCAATCTATTCTTTAATTCTATTTAATAAATATTTTTCTAAAAGTCTTATGTCTAATATAAGCAATATATTTAAACTTACATTGACAAAAATATTTTCATATAATACCTGACTTTGGTATCAGAGACTAAAACATAGTGCAAACTAATTTAAAAGAAGAAAGGATTATTAGATAACAATCCTTTCTTCTTTCTAATATAAAATTAACATATTTTCCAGACTCTCCGAATTCACTTTTTTTGGCTTGAGAAAATGTGAGTGATTTTGCTTTTTCAACAAGACGATTAATTTCATATCTTTTCTTTGCTGCAAGGCAAGAATTATATGTAACTAATCGTTTTTCTGTAAGCATAATAGTATGTTTTTTACCATTACATTCAACAGAATAAGGAAATTGGTCAATACAGCTTTTATACCTATATAAAACTTTACCACTTTTATCTCTTACTTCATTATAATCTTGCTCAAGCAAAACCCAAGTTTTTTTTTCAGATAGTGTTTTTACAGATTTAGAAAATAAATATCCATCGCCATTCTTTTTTGAAAATACGATATTTTGAGTACAGTTTAGTCCTTTATCAGCGACATGAATAGTTTTACCTAAAATATTATTTTTTAATTTCAAATCATCAATAACTTCTCTAAGTACAGGCTTTTCTGATTCATTTCCAGGATAAATTTTCATTCCTATTGGTAGTTGATGAGAATCTAAAAGAAGTCCAAGTCCAACAATAGGTTCTTTTTTATTTTCTTTGCTTACTCCTTTTTTTCTAAAGTCATCTTCTCTATCTATCTCAAAATAGAAATTAGTACAGTTAAAGTAAGTCTTAGAGCTATCTATTCCATAAATAGAAGAAGTTTGAACTGTAAATATTTCAATAAACTTTTCATAATTCTCCCCTAAAAAAGCAAGTCCATCAAGTAACTGGTCATAAGAATAGGTTGGAGGGTGATATAGATTTGGAAGAACATCATGAAAAGTCCTATTTTTACTACATGGGTTTACACTTCTTGCATAAATAAGTGTAGAAAGTAGCTCATAAAGATTAAATTTAAAATCATGTGTGATATGAAAATAATTAACATATTTATTTATGTTAAGTTTTTCAAGAATAGCTTTTAAAGGGAAGTACCCTAAATAAAGAGTTGGAGAAATATCAGATAAATGTAAGTTGTTCTCAATTCATTACTCAAAAACGTCTTATTGTGGCTAAAAATTTAATAAGTGCAGGGAAACCTTTGGAACAGATATATAATTTGGTTGGTTTTGGAGATTATTCTTCTTTTTACAGAGCATTTAAAAGAGAGTATGGTATTTCTCCTTCCCAATATCGTAAACTAGGGGAGAGGTTGCCATAAATAAATCTAGTAATTAAAAGACGTTAGAGCTAAAATATATTAGAATATTTTTAATAAAACTATTTTAATAGTATTTTTTTATAAATTTAAAAAGGAGATTATATAAGAAATGTATATAGCACATAGAAAAGATAAGAATAATGTGGAAGAAATTCAAACTGTAAAAGAACATAGTAAAAATACTGCTGAAATGGCAAGGTATTTTGCGATACAGCCGCTGAAAGACTATATTTATTTAATGGGATTATTGCATGACATAGGTAAATATCAGAGCAGCTTTCAAGATAGAATAGAGGGAAAAAATATAAGAGTAGAACATTCAACTTGCGGTGCTATTGCTGTTATGTATTTGAGAGAAGATCTTGAAAAAAATTATAAAGCTAATTTTTTTAGAATGTTGCAGTTATGTATTGTTGGACATCATTCAGGTTTACCTGATATGGGAAATAAAAATGATGATGAAAGTAAATCTACATTTTATGGAAGAATGAAAAGAGAATTTGAAGATTTCAGTATTTGGGAAGAAGATTTAAAGGAGTTTATTAAAACTGATATAGATATAATGGCATATTGGAATTATATTTTTTCTGATTGTAATAAAGAAATGGAAAAAGTAATTGATAAGTATGCTTTTTTAACAAGGTACTGTTTTTCTTGTCTTACTGATGCTGATTCGATAGATACAATTCAGTTTATGTTAGAAAAGCATAATACAGGGATGAAAAGCGATTTTGAAAAATGTTTAATTAAGGTAGATAATTTATTAAAATCATTTGATTGCAAAACAAAACTACAAGCTACCAGAGCTGGCATACAAAGTCAAGCATTTGAAAATATAAATAAAAAATCAGAAATTTATCTTATGAATATGCCTACTGGAAGTGGAAAAACTTTATGCAGTGTAAAATGTGCTTTAGAAAGAATAAGACTTGACAAGTCTAAAAAGAGGGTTATTTATGTTATTCCATATAATAGTATTATTGATCAAACAGCAGAAGTATTTAATAAATTGTTTGGGAAAGAAGTAGATATTTTATTACATCAATCTACTTTTTCTGTTGAAGATTTAAAAGATGTAGATGAAGATTATAAGCAAGTAGTAAAGATGTCAACAGAAAATTGGGACGCAGATTTTATTATTACAACTACTGTGCAGTTTTTTGAATCAATATATGCAAACAAAAGAAGTAAGTTAAGAAGATTACATAATATGTCAGATTCTATCATAATTTTTGATGAGGTTCATAGGTTGCCTGAAAAATTTCTTCAACCTTGCTTAGAGGCAGTAGCTTATTTGACAAAATATTTAAATAGTGAGGCAATCTTTCTTACTGCGACTATGCCGGATTTTAAAAATTTAATAAAACAGCTTACATTTGAAAATATAAAGATTACTGACTTAATAACAGACAGCAGTAACTTTAAGGAGTTTAAAAAATGTAACTATAAGTATATTGGAGATATTACAAGCGAGACTTTAATAGAAAAAACTTTATCATATTCATCAAGTTTAATTATTGTAAATAAGAAAAAGACGGCAAGAAAGTTATATGAGCTATGTAATGGAAAAAGATTTCATTTGTCCACATATATGACTTCTGATGACAGAAAGAAAGTTATATCGGATATAAAAAAGGAGCTATATGAATTAGAAAAAAATTTTCCAAAACTTACTAATGTACCTGAAGATAGGAGAATTACAGTTATTTCAACATCTCTTATAGAGGCGGGGGTTGATTTAGACTTTTATACAGTATTTAGGGAATTAACAGGTTTAGACAGTATATTGCAAGCAGGTGGAAGATGTAATAGAGAGGGAAAGAGGGAGAAAGCAGATGTATTTATTTTTGGACTTGAGGAAGAAAAAGATAGTATAAAAGATGATAGAACAGCTATTACTAGTAGCCTTATCAAAAAGTTTGATGACATTTCTACAAAGGAAAGTTTAGATGAGTATTATAATAAATTATTCTTTTTTAATAAAGATATTTTGACAAAAATGAGTATGTATAAATTCTGTAATAGTATAAATAATATTCCCTTTGAAAAATATTATAATGAGTTTAAAATAATAGATGATAGGTCAAAATCTATTATTATTTTATCAGATAACGAGAGAGAAAAGTTGATAAGTGAGATTAAGTTTGTGAAAGTGAATTTAAGAACTTTACAAAAATATACCTGTTCTGTAAATGAAAATGAGTTAAATGAATTAATAAAACAAGGTGTCATTGTGGGAATGGAGAATGGGCTTTATATTTTAGCTAATAATGATTACTATGATAGAGAGTTAGGTATTTTATTTGAGCCAAAGGATTATTATATAGATAATGGTGATAGTTTTTTGTTGTTATAAGATAAAGATAGAAAATTGATTTTTGGAGGTAAATATTTATGGCTTATGGATTTACAATATTAGTAGAGGGGGATTATGCATGCTTTACCAGACCTGAACTTAAGGTGGAGCGAGTAAGCTATGATGTTCCGACACCCGGGGCATTAGAGGGTATGCTTAAATCAATATATTGGAAACCAAGTATGAAATATGTTATAGATAGAATTGTTATTATGAAACCCATTAATTTTGTAAATATTAGAAGAAATGAGGTTAAAGATAAAATTCTAATTTCAGCAGTGAAAAAGCAAGTGAGAGATTCAAAATCTGATATAAGTATTTATACTGCAGATGCAAGAACTCAGAGAGCCGCTATGGTGTTGAAAGATGTAAAGTATGGAATAAGTTTTCATTTTGAACTTACAAATAAAAAAAATGAAAGAGAGAATGTAAATCCTGAAGAAAAACATTTTTCAATTATAAAAAGGAGACTTGAAAAGGGACAACATTTTAGAACGCCTTGCTTAGGATGTAGTGAGTTTCCTGTAAGGAAGATAGAATTAGTTGAGCAAATAGATGAGTCGGAAATAAGTGAGAATATAATTGAAATGGGAGATGTAGATTTAGGCTTTATGAGTTATAGAGTAAACTTTGAAGATGAGGGGAATCCTATAAATAAGGATTGGGATAATCCTATATTTTCAGACAAGGCAACAACTCTTTATTATAGACCACATATGATAAATGGTATTATTGATGTAGGAAAGTATAGGGAGGGTATGGTATGTTAATAAATGCATTATGCCAATATTATGATATGCTTGCAAAGAATGGGAAGGTACTTCCTGACGGTTATTCTAAAGTAGGAGTGAGCTATCTAATATGCTTAAATGATGACGGAAGTATTGAGAACATTGTTGATTATAGGGAAAAAATGCAAATTAAAGATGCAAAAGGAAAAGTAAAAGAAAAATTTATCCCTAGAGATATAATATTACCAAAAAGAAATGAGAAATCAGGAATAAGCTTAAATATTGTAGAGCATAGACCTCTTTATATATTTGGACTTAATATGGATAATGTAATTTTGACAACAGAGGATAAGACAGATAAGGCAAAAAAATCTCATGCTCTTTTTGTAGAGGGAAATTTAAAATTTATTGAGGGACTTGATACTCCAATAGTAAATGCTTATAGAAATTTTTTAATTAATTGGAATCAGGAAGAGGAATGTGAGAATAAAAAGCTCTTAGACCTAAAGAAAGCATACAGTAGCTCTAATTATGCTTTTTGTCTTACAAGTGATATAAATACTCTTTTACACGAAGATATTAAGTTAAAAGAAAAATATGAGGTAGATTATATAAATTCAATTAAGAATAATAATGAATGTCTTGAAACTCAATGTAGTATTAGTGGTAAAAAAGAACCTATAGCTAGAATACATAGTAAAATTAAAGGTGTGAGAGGTGGACTTGCAACAGGTAATGTATTAGTAAGTTTTAAAAATGATGCTGAAAGTTCGTATTGTAATGAACAATCTCATAATAGTAATATATCTGAATTAGCAATGAAAAAATATACAGAATCACTTAATTATTTACTTGCTGATAAAAATCATAATGAATATATGGATGGTGTAACTATTGTTTATTGGGCAATGAACTCAAATGAAAAGGACGAGGATATATATCATTCTTTAATTTTTGGAAGTTCTGATTCTATGGATGAAGAACATACGGAAAAAATGATAGAGGACTTATTAAAAGATGCCAAACAAGCAAATTTATCAAATAAACAACTTGATATTAGTTATATAGATTCTGATGTTGACTTTTATATAATTGGTTTAAAGCCTAATACTTCCAGACTATCATTAAAATTTTTATATAAAAGAAAATTTGGAGAAATTATAAAGAATATAGCTAGATTTCAAGAAGATGTATGTATTATAGGTAATGAAAAAATAGTGCCTTTTTGGAGAATTAAAAAGGAATTAATATCTCCAAAAAGCTCAAAAGATGAGGTGAATCCTGCTTTATTAGCTAAAATATTTGAATCAATAGTATATGGAACACCATATCCAAAGGAGTTACTTTCAACTGTTATTAGGAGGGTTAGAACAGACGATACCAAATTTAATAGTGTAAGAGCAGGATTAATAAAGGCATGTATTAATAGACAATATAATAAAAAAGAGGAGGAATTAAAATTGGCATTAGATAAGGAAAATATGAATGAGGCATATCTTTGTGGAAGATTATTTGCAGTGTTAGAGAAAATACAAGAGAATGCTTCAAGTGTTAAATTAAACAGAACAATTAAAGACGGATATTTTGCCGCAACTTCTGTAAAGCCGGCTGCAAATTTTCCAAAGCTAATAAGGCTATCACAAAATCATTTAAAAAAGGATGAATATTCAGTGAAAAATAATAATTTGATGAGTGAAATTATAAATTGTCTTGGAGATGAATTTCCGGATAATCTTTCGTTACAGGAACAAGGAAAGTTTATGATAGGATATTATCATCAACGTCAAGATTTTTATAAAAAAGATACAGATAAAAATAATAATGAATAATGGAGGAAATATAAATGTCTTTAGATAACAGATACGATTTTGTAATGATTTTTGATGTAGAAAACGGAAATCCAAATGGTGATCCGGATGCAGGAAATAGCCCTAGAGTTGATGCAGAAACAGGGCTAGGATATGTAACAGATGTTTGTTTAAAAAGGAAAATAAGAAATTATGTAGAGCTTGTTGCAGAAGAAAAGCCTGGGTTTAACATTTTGATAAAAGCAGATAAAGCACTTAACACAAAGTTTACAGCCGCTTATGAAGAGTTAGGGTTAAAACTAAAGGAAAAGGGTAAAAATATAGATGATGTTAAGGCAGCTAAAGATTATATATGTAAAAATTACTATGATGTAAGAATATTTGGTGCTGTTATGTCAACTGGAGATAATCCTTGTGGAATTGTAAGAGGACCGGTACAAATTAATTTTGCTAGAAGTATTTCTCCTATAAGTATAGAAGATGTTACTATAACCAGACAAGCTAGAACAACTGAAGATCGTGCAGAAAGTGGAAATACTGAAATGGGAAGAAAAAGTATTATTCCATATGCACTTTATAGAGCAGAGGGATATGTTTCAGCAGCTTTAGCAAATAAGACAGGGGTAGATTCTGAAGATATAGAATTATTATGGAATGCTATAATAAATATGTTTGAGAATGATCATAGTGCTGCAAGAGGAAAAATGTGTATGCGAAAACTAATTATTTTTAAGCATGATAGTATACTTGGAAGTACTCCATCCCATGTTTTATTTGATAAAGTAAAGATATTAAAGAAAGATGCTAACCCACCAAGACAAATTTCAGATTATGAAATCAGTATTGATAGAAATATACCTAACGGAGTAGAACTTATAGAAAAATTATAATGGAAGACTTGACAATAACAATAAGGGAGATTCAACATTTTCTATATTGTCCACATAGGTGGGGATTACTTCAAATCGATAGAGCATGGGTGGAAAATGCATTTGTAACAAAGGCTAATATGATTCATGAAAGAGTACATTCTCCGGATAATAAATATACTTCAAGAGGAAAGAGAGTTTTAACATCAGTACCTATATATAGTGATAGATACAATATATATGGTGTAACAGATTGTATAGAATTAAGTAGGTCTGATTATGGAATAGATTTATATGGAAATGGTTCAAAACATAAAATATGTATAGTAGAATATAAGCCCACTAAGCCAAGCAATAAAGATTATCATTATGAGGATATGGTACAATTATTTGTTCAAAAAGTATGTGTAGATGAAGTTTTTAATTGTGATGCAGAGGTGGCACTATATTATAACAATGTAAGACAAAGAATATACCCACCAATAAAAGAACATTACAAAGAACTTTTAGAACTTTTAGATAAAGTACTTATAAGTATAAGGAAATGTATCATTGAGGGAACTATTCCTGAAATAAAAAAAGGGCAGAATTGCAGTGGATGTTCTATGAAAGATTTATGTATGCCAAAGATAAAGAAACATAATAATATAAAGCAAATTATTATGGAAAATTTAAATGAGTAAGTTATTATAAGTCTTTAAGAATAAAACTGTAATTAGGAGGAAAATGAGAAAGCTTTTAAACACACTTTATATTACTAATGAAATGGCATATCTAGGTCTTGACGGCGAAAATTTTATATGTAAAGTAGACGGAAAAATTGTGTTTAGAATACCATTTGATAACATTGAAAGTGTTATTTGCTTTAGTTATCTTGGAGTTTCTCCACAATTAATGGGGAAATGTGTTGAAAAGTCAATTCCTATAAATTTTATATCTCCACAAGGAAAATTTTTAGCTAAGGTATTTGGAGAAACTAAGGGAAATGTATTTTTAAGAGTTGCACAAGTTAGTAAATTTAAGGATTATGGTCTTGAGCTTGCACAAAATACAATAGCAACAAAATTAAACAACACAATACAAGTTATAAAGAGAACTTTACATGATAATCCGTTACTAAAAAGTGATGAAAATATACATAAAGTTTTAGATACATTAAAAAATGGAACTTATAAAGCATTAGAAGCAGAAAAATTTGATGAGTTATTGGGTATTGAAGGTTTGTGTGCTAAGGAATATTTTTCAATATTTAATAAACTTATTACTTCTAAGTCTACAAAGTTGAAGTTTGAGTTAAGGACTAAAAGACCACCCTTAGATCCTGTAAATGCTATACTTTCATTTATTTATACCATATATACAAGTGAATTTGCTGCCGCATTAGAAACAGTTGGACTTGATAGTTATATAGGGTATTATCATAAATTAAGAAGTGGCAGAAATTCACTTGCTTGTGATATGGTAGAAGAATGTAGGTGCTTAGTGGAAAGATTTGTTCTAACCTTAGTCAATTTGAATATTGTAAATGAAGATGATTTTGAAACATATATCTCAGGTGCTGTATATTTAAATGATAAAGGGAGAAAAAAGGTAATAACTAGGTGGCAGGATAAAAAAAGAAGTGATTTTACACATCCATATCTTAAACAGAAAATACCGTTTGGACTTTTGCCATATATACAGAGTAATTTACTTGCAAAATATGTGCGTGGAGATATAGAAGAGTATCCTTGTTTTTTGTTAAAATAGGTGGTCATATGATGGTGATAATAAGTTATGATGTATCGACTGTTGATAGTGGGGGTAAAACAAGGCTTAGAAAAGTTTCTAAGGAATGTCAAAATCATGGTCAAAGAGTACAGAATTCTGTTTTTGAAGTTGACTTAGATTATTCAACTTTTTTAAAGTTGAAACATTCACTATTAAAAATAATAGATGAAGAACGTGATAGTTTGAGATTTTATTATTTGGGTAATAATTGGGAGCGTAGAGTTGAACAGGTTGGAGCAAAGCAAAGTTATAATCCTGAGGGGACTATAATAATTTAGGAGAACCTTTAGTGATGTTAAATTGCCTTTAGGTTCGCTTGAAAAATGTTGCAAAAATATGTTTATAGTATTAAAATTATACTATAAGTTTTAATCTGTCCACCTTATATAGGGGTGCAATAGTTAAATTACACAATATATAGCTGTTGCTCCTCGCAAGAGGTGCGTGAGTAGAAATTTAAAGTTCTTGAGCAATGAGGGTGTAATATACAGTTGCGCCTCGCAAGAGGTGCGTGAGTAGAAATCGTCAAATATTCCATGTTCGTATTCGACGAAAATAAGTTGCGCCTCGCAAGAGGTGCGTGAGTAGAAATTAGGCTACGATTACAATGAGACAACAGAAATTAGGGTTGCGCCTCGCAAGAGGTGCGTGAGTAGAAATCACCTCTATTAACTAATGTACCAGCTATTTTTAGTTGCGCCTCGCAAGAGGTGCGTGAGTAGAAATGTTCTCCATTATTTTGCAAAATATTACGCTAAAGGTGTTGCGCCTCGCAAGAGGTGCGTGAGTAGAAATCGCATGCAATAACCTCCTATGCCAACGATTATCACGTTGCGCCTCGCAAGAGGTGCGTGAGTAGAAATACAAATCCTATTCGTATCATCTATACCTCCTACAAGTTGCGCCTCGCAAGAGGTGCGTGAGTAGAAATGAGAAAGAAAACATTATACCTAAATATAATGAAAGTTGCGCCTCGCAAGAGGTGCGTGAGTAGAAATTTTCTGATAATTTTAGATAATCTCTAACTGAAATGTTGCGCCTCGCAAGAGGTGCGTGAGTAGAAATAATCTATGTCAGATTTATACTTAGATTTTGATACTGTTGCGCCTCGCAAGAGGTGCGTGAGTAGAAATTAATAAGAATATTACAAAATTGTACAAGATAGCTTGGTTGCGCCTCGCAAGAGGTGCGTGAGTAGAAATTAGCTGAATATGATATTGAGGCAGACGAAAATAGTTGCGCCTCGCAAGAGGTGCGTGAGTAGAAATTTAGTGCTAGCGAGGGTAGTAATATTGAGGGTGAGTTGCGCCTCGCAAGAGGTGCGTGAGTAGAAATCCCATTATGCTATTTGGTCTAGGAAGTTTATTGTCGTTGCGCCTCGCAAGAGGTGCGTGAGTAGAAATTTTTAATTATTTTATCTAAATCTACAAAATCCAGTTGCGCCTCGCAAGAGGTGCGTGAGTAGAAATTTATTATATTGGACTGTCTTAATACTTCACTATTGTTGCGCCTCGCAAGAGGTGCGTGAGTAGAAATTACAGTAATTAAAAGTTATTTGTAAATGTTCTAAATGTTGCGCCTCGCAAGAGGTGCGTGAGTAGAAATTTAACATACCATTTTCTACCATATATTTTGCAAGTTGCGCCTCGCAAGAGGTGCGTGAGTAGAAATCTGTTCTATGTAATGTTAGAACATTATCACTATCTTGGTTGCGCCTCGCAAGAGGTGCGTGAGTAGAAATATTTCAGTTATTTTCTGATTTTGTAGAGCATTTAGTTGCGCCTCGCAAGAGGTGCGTGAGTAGAAATTATAATTACCTTGCAACCATTCCATAGTATCTGTAGTTGCGCCTCGCAAGAGGTGCGTGAGTAGAAATCACCTGTGATACACACATATTTATAAGGTTTTAATGTTGCGCCTCGCAAGAGGTGCGTGAGTAGAAATCTTCTAAAGAAAAAGGTATTACACCGTGTTCTACAGTTGCGCCTCGCAAGAGGTGCGTGAGTAGAAATATCAATATATTCCCTACTCATTATTTTAAGTTCCTGTTGCGCCTCGCAAGAGGTGCGTGAGTAGAAATTACAAAATTTCCGAAGTCGTCCCTACCGTTTAGGCTGTTGCGCCTCGCAAGAGGTGCGTGAGTAGAAATATACAGACTTTTTTATAATGCTAAAAACAACGTAAGTTGCGCCTCGCAAGAGGTGCGTGAGTAGAAATACTAAGAACTTTAATTTCTTTTAAATCTTCTCATTGTTGCGCCTCGCAAGAGGTGCGTGAGTAGAAATAACATGATATATTGATTGTCTATTACAATCATATGTTGCGCCTCGCAAGAGGTGCGTGAGTAGAAATTTTTAAACTGATACCCCCTAAAAGCCCTATGGGTAGTTGCGCCTCGCAAGAGGTGCGTGAGTAGAAATTATTTATCAGGGATATATGTATTTGGATGATGCTGGTTGCGCCTCGCAAGAGGTGCGTGAGTAGAAATCTGCAACATTATTAATTATCACTGTTGCATACGGTTGCGCCTCGCAAGAGGTGCGTGAGTAGAAATTATGGAACTTGATGAAA